>NZ_JAUPTE010000008.1:0-119257 GCF_036701705.1 Microcoleus sp. w1-18aA5
TCTGGTTGCTGGGGGCTTTTTCATTGGTTTATTTTACCAGCTTTTGTCACCGAAGTTTTTTTGACCTGAATCCTTACAAAAAACCTTCTACAACATGGGGGTTATTCACTTTAGGTTGGGGGAAAAAAAGAAAGCGTGTGAGGATTACACTCAGGCAATTCAGCTTGAAGGGAAATTTGCTGAAGCTTATCACAACCGAGGCATTGTCTACGGTCAGTTGGGAAATTACGAAAAAGCAGCTCTGGATCTTCACCACGCTAAAAATTTATATCATGTACAGGAAAAAGAAGAAAATTATCAAGAGGTACTTAATCTAATAGAAGAACTTCAGCAAGAAGATTGAGAGCGATCGCATTCAGTAAATTGATAAAAAGAGCGATCGCTACATTGCTTAAAGCTTCAAATATACTATTCACTGTAATGATTCTTACAAGCTGCGATCGCAATTTCGACCTCCGTAACTTGGTAAACCAAACGATGTTCGTTATCAATGCGCCTCGACCAAAAACCACTTAACTCGTATTTCAGAGGTTCAGGTTTGCCCAATCCTTCAAAGGGCGATCGATCTATATCTTTAATCAATTCTACAATTTTGCGATAAATCTTTTTGTCTAATTTTGCCCATTCATTAAAATCTGCAAAAGCAGAAGATTCAAAAATAATTCTTCTACTCATTACAAATCCTGTAAATCGACTTCAACTAAATTTTGTCTGTCTTTAACATTTTCAATAGCTTTCAACAGTTTGTTTTTATTGATTTCCGATTTCAAAAGATATTCGGTTTCATCGCATTCTGAGACAATTATTTCAATCTCTTTATCTCCAAAAATCGCTTTAATTTGTTCTAAAAAGTTACGATCTAGTTCGCTGGCTTTTAAACGATAAACTGTTGACATCGTTTTTACCTATTTTTGATTGCGTTAAAATGCTTAATATTGTCTTTAAATACAGTAGTTTGAAGTTGACACTAAGGGCTGGCAATTTTGCCACCAGCCCTTAATTTGTTTTAGCGTTTGACCAACTTCTTAGAAACCTTCCGCAAGCGAATTGATTTTGGCGTTACTTCCACCAATTCATCCTGGCCGATGTACTCCAAAGCACGTTCCAAACTCATATCGACTGGGGCTTGCAATTGCGCCAATTCTTCACCGCCAGATGCGCGGTGGTTTGTCAACTGCTTCGACTTGCAAATATTCAGCTCCATGTCTTCATCTCGGTTGTTTTCTCCGATAATCATCCCTCTGTAAACCTTGGTTCCGGGGGTAATGAAAAACACGCCGCGGTCTTCAGCATTTTTCAGTGAATAAGTAGTTGCAACTCCTTCTTCAAAGGAAATCAATACTCCGTTGCGACGGGCGACAATTTCTCCACCGAGGGGGCGATAGTCGAGGAAGCTGTGGTTCATAATTCCAGCGCCGCGAGTCAACCGCATGAACTCGCCTCGGAATCCAATCAAACCGCGAGCGGGGACTGAAAATTCGATTTGGGTGCGACCGGTGCTGCTGACGTGCATATCTTGCATTTCTGCTTTCCGCTGACCGAGGCGTTCGATGCAGCCGCCGACTGCTTCTTCGGGTACGTCTAATACCAAACATTCAAAAGGTTCGCAGGGACGACCGCCGATTTCGCGGAAGATTACTTGCGGTTGAGATACTTGGAATTCGTATCCTTCGCGACGCATATTTTCGATCAGGATTCCGAGGTGGAGTTCGCCACGGCCGGATACGAGGAATTTGTCGGGAGATTCGGTTTCTTCGACGCGCAAGGCGACGTTGGTTTGGAGTTCTCGCATTAGCCGATCGCGAATTTGCCGAGATGTCACCAAACTACCTTCTTGACCGCAGAACGGCGAATCGTTCACCGAGAAAGTCATCTGCAAAGTCGGTTCATCTACCTTGATTAAAGGCAGCGCTTGCGGGTCGTTCGGACAGGTAATTGTCTCGCCAATATACGCATCAGCAAAACCGGCAACGGCGACAAGATTTCCAGCAGAAGATTCTGGGATATCAATCCGCTTCAGGCCTTCAAAGCCCATCAATTTGGTAATTTTTGATTTGACAATGGCGCCGCTTTCGGTGATTAAGACTGCTTGTTGACCGATTCTAATGGTGCCGTTGTGGATACGGCCGATGACGATGCGACCGACGTATTCTGAGTAATCTAAGGTGGTTACTTGCAGTTGTAGTGGCTTGTTGGGGTCGCCTACGGGGGGTGGTACGTGGTCGAGGATTTCTTCAAAGAGGGGCTTCATATCTACCCCTTCGTCTTCGAGGTGTTTTTTGGCGTAACCGCTTAAGCCGGAACCGAAGAGATAGGGAAATTCGCACTGATCGTCGTCAGCACCTAGTTCGAGGAACAGATCCAAAACTTTATCGACGGCTTTGTGGGGGTCGGCTCGCTCGCGATCGATCTTATTGACAAATACGATCGGGCGCAGTCCTTTTTCTAGGGCTTTTTTGAGCACGAAGCGGGTTTGTGGCATCGGGCCTTCGTTGGCGTCTACGATCAGCAGACAGCCGTCAACCATGCCGAGAACTCGTTCGACTTCTCCGCCGAAGTCCGCGTGTCCGGGGGTATCGACGATGTTGATCAGGGTTTCTCCGTACCTGACGGAGGTGTTTTTGGAAAGGATGGTAATGCCACGTTCGCGCTCGATGTCGTTGGAGTCCATGACGCAATCTGGGATTTCTTCCCCTTCGCGGAAGATCCCGGACTGTCTGAGGAGAGCGTCCACAAGGGTGGTTTTGCCGTGATCGACGTGAGCAATGATGGCGACGTTGCGAATGGGAAGACTCATAATGCGTCTGGAACGTTAAACGGATCTAACTAAAGATTTCTTAATAATTGTAGCGCATTGAGTCAAGGGGCGATCGGGCGCGGCTGTAAGATTCGACTGCGATCGTCGCTAGAATCAAGATTATGGAAGCGCAACCGAGAGAAATTCAGCGTTACACCACGCCTGACGGCAGAGTTTTTTTCGATCGGCAATTTTGAGTTGGCCTTGGTGAAGAAGCTTGGATACGGGGCGATCGCCGATATTAAGATGAGTGTGCAAGTACGATCGACTTTATGGAAGTACAACCGAGGGAAATTAGACGTTATATTACCCCAGACGGTAAAAATCCTTTCGCAGAGTGGCTTAGTTCCCTGCGAGATTTGAATGCGGTAGTTAAAATTGAGCAAAGGCTTGACCGAGTTCGCTTAGGGAATTTAGGAAACAGCAAGTCTGTTGGGGAAGGAGTCTGCGAATTAAAAATTGATTTTGGGCCGGGGTATCGCGTGTACTTCGGACAATTGGGGTCAACAATAGTTCTTCTTCTCTGCGGTGGGGATAAAAGCACTCAAGAACAAGATATCCGCAAAGCTAAGGAGTATTGGAAAGAATATGGAGAACGCGAAAATGCCAACGAGCGATAGTTACCAGGCCTATCTGATAGAAGCGCTCAAGGATAAAATACACGCTGCGGCTTATCTAACAGCGCATTTGCAAGACGAAGAGCCTGAACCTGGTTTGCTGGAACTCGCACTTCGCAATGTATTTGAGGCTCTTGGCGAACCAAATATGTCTGCAGAGGATGCTAAATTGCATTTGGAAAAATTAGATCTTTTGTTGTCGGGAGAAGGAAGTGCGAGAATTTATGCTTTGGCAAGTTGGCTGAAGGCTCTGGGATTGAAGTTATCTGTTGTGGTTGATGAAGGGGATAAAGGGGAAGAGAAAGATTCTGTTAGTGCTGCTGAATTGGCGGAAGTTGGTAATATTTGATGAGGCGCTAACTTCCCAAACATGGCTTTTTAAGTTTTTTTGATTTGAGGGTAGCACTATGTCAGAAACCGAACTAGATTTAGTATCAATAGCCACGAGAGTATTGCAGCTTGAAGAAGAGCAAGTTATTCTGAAAAAATATCTAGCCAAACTTAAGAGGCAGTTAGAGGCACAGGAACAGAGATTTAACGATCGCCCTGAACCGCAAATGCTAGAAAGTTTGACTGCTGAAATTGCGTCCCTGCAACAGCCGTGTGATTTGGGAAATGGCGATATGTCGGTCAGTGCTGAGCAGCCCATCGAGCTTGACACCGAGACCGAAAAGCCAAAGTCAGACTTTCAGTATCAGTTAGTATGCGATCGTCCTAACAGTCGTGCTGTATTGATGGAAGCTTTATCACTAGCTCAAGAGCGGCTGATTATTGTTTGCCCTTGGCTCAATTGTAACAGCATTAATGATGAATTGCTGCAAAAAATTAGAGAGTGTTTGAACCGAGGATGTTTGATAAATATTGGCTGGGGTTATCTGGGAGACAGGCAAAAAATCGGCAAGGGATGGCGCTACAATGCTTTAGCAGATTTGCAAGAATTAGCCAGCGAATATCCCGATAAATTTTGTCTCTCTTTATTGGGAACTCACGAAAACTTTTTAGTATGTGATTCTAGTTTTGCCATGTTGGGCAGTCATAATTTGCTGACTAACAGCGACCAAAGTGCAGAAAAAGAAGTGGGAATTCGCACGAATGACTGCCAAATTGTCAAGCAATTAATTCAGCGATTTGACAGCAGCGAAGTATTAAATGAGGAGGAGATAGAAAGGCGGTTTGTAGCGAGTTCGGATTACTTGGATAGAGCAGATTATTTGGAAGGATTGGCGGCGGATGCTGGAGATATTGCTTTAGAGGATAGCTGTGAGAATGTGGAGGATGAGTCTGAGGAATGTCGGGAACCTGTTGTTGCCGTTGAGGAGTTTTGGGAGCGTTGCACTAAGGGAGAAAGAGATTTTACTGGGATTAATTTAGCTGGTGCTGATTTGAGCGGAAAGCGTCTAAATTCTGGTGTGAACTTGAGTAATGCTAATCTGAATAAAGCTAATTTGATTGGTACAACTTGGCAGGCTGTAAATCTTAGTGGGGCAATTTTGAAGGGAGCAGATATGAGGGATGCACGTTTTGATGGCACAAATTTTAGTCAGGCTAATTTATCAATGACTAATCTCTCGAATACAAATTTATCCAGCACCAATCTGCATCAGGCAAACTTAGTCAACGCCAACCTTTCTCAGGCTAATTTATCCAGTGCGAATCTGCATCAAGCAAACTTGGTAAATGCCAACCTTTCTCAGGCTAATTTATCCAGTGCGAATCTGCATCAGGCAAATTTAATCAATGCCAACCTCGCTCAGGCTAATTTACAATCAACTAAACTAGAAAAAGCCAAATTAAGCAAAGCAAGCTTAAGATTAGCTCACGTAGAATCGGCAAATTTTAGTGATGCCGATTTGAACGGTGCAAACCTTAGCGGGGCGAAACTTAATCAACAAACAAAATTCACAAATGCCAACCTTGCTCAAGCTAACTTAAGCGAGCTATACTTGAGGAAAGTAGACCTAAAAAATGCTGATTTGACAAATGCAAATCTGAGTAATTCTAACCTTTTAGAAGCCAACCTCGATCGAGCAAATATCAAACGAGTTCAGCTTCAAGGAGCGATTTACAATGAAGCAACTTTATTTCCTACTGATTTCGATCCCGTGAAAGCGGGCGCTTACTTAATTGCTCCTTATGTATCGCTGCAAAATGCCGATCTAACTGGTAGGGACTTGAACAGTGTTAACTTCATGGGAGCCGATTTACAAGGGGCTAATTTGAGTTCAGCAAAATTAAATTATTCCGATTTGAGAGATGTTAATTTAAGTGGGGCCAAACTTCAGGGAGCAACACTGGATAGCACCAATTTGAGCAGGGCTAATTTAAGACAAGTTAACTTGAACGATGCAAGATTAGTTAGTGCCGATCTAACTACAGCAGACTTAACCGAAGCTGATTTGCGTCAAGCTGAATTAAACAGTGCAAAACTGCGTGGTGCTGACCTAATTTTAGCAGACCTCCGCGCGGCAAAGTTAAGTTTTGCCGACTTATCGGGCGCTAACTTAACAAATGCAAAAATAGGGGGAGCGGGCTTTCTAAATGCTACACTCACTGGTGCAATTATGCCAGATGGTTCTACTCACGAATAAAATTAGTTAAGGGGTTTGCTAAACAAACTCTACTCAAAAAGCGTGAATACACTCTTTCACCAAAAAATAAATATCATGAGAGGTTGTCTAAAAAAGTGATTGCTCTTCCGTTTCTGAGGCCGGGGGCCGATCGCCCTTTAATATCTAATTACTTAAATTCACAATACTTGCCCTTTGTCAAGCATAGAATTGGTGAGGTTGCGGATTTGAGAGCTGGCTGCTGAGAACGGTTCGACTCAGACAGAGGTTGCCACTCGATCGGGCGTTCACTACAGCACGCTGAAAAGCTATGCCCGATCGCCCGGTATGGCAATGGCTGACATCGGTGCTCTGCTAAAATTGGCGCGGACGTTTGATGTGTCGATCGCAGAATTGTTCGATTTTGTGGAACAGTAACAAATTACACTTAAAATAAACCAGCGCTACCAGCGCCAACCAGTTCGACCTCGCAGGAACGATCGACTGTGGGCCCAAGTAACAAATGCGAGAGTTGGCGGATGGGACGGGGCGAGGTCAGAAAGAGATGATATACTCTCAGCGGCAATTGTAGCTGTCCGATCGCCCATATCGGTCTACAATTTGTAACGTTGAGCCTTATTGAAGTGCAGGAGTGGAGCTGGCTTGGATAACGCTAGTCTGTCAAGAAAACCCCCGCAAGCCTCGGAGCTTGTCGCCGACGAAATTCCAGAAGCAGTGCGAGACCACCCATACCCAGAAGCACGGCAGAGTCAGTCTAAGAAAAAAGGGCTGATTTGGAAACTGCTAGGGTTGGCCGCCTTAGCCTTTGGGGTCAGCATCTGGCTGCACCTCAACTTTAACTTGTTCCCAGCCACCAGTCAGGCAGAGCAAACTCAACAAGACTCAGCGCCCACCAGTTCCGCGTCTCCGTCTGTCGCGAGTCCAGCTACCACCCCAAAAGTCCCCGCAATCCCAGAAAACCTGCTGGGACACTTGCCATACCCAGAAGCACCAGCAAAAGACTTGGTAAGCGTCACCTCCGACGGTAGCGTCAAACTCCGCACCTCAGCAGCAGCAAAATATCAGGAAATGGTTAACGCCGCAGCGGCATCAGGCATCTACTTCGCTCCCATTTCCGGCTTTCGCTCCCTGCAAGACCAACAGCACGTATTTTTTGACGTGAAAGCCGAACGCAGGCAAAACGCCAGCAAGCGAGCCGAAGTCAGCGCCCCTCCAGGTTACAGCGAACACCACACCGGTTATGCGATCGACATTGGCGACGGCACCGCCCCGGAACACAACCTCAGTCCCAGTTTTGAAAATACCCAAGCATTCAAGTGGTTAGAAGCCAACGCCGTCGCCTTCAGCTTTGAAATGTCATTTCCCAAAAACAATCGCCAAGGCGTCAGTTACGAGCCTTGGCATTGGCGGTTTGTGGGCGACAAGCAAAGCCTCGAAACTTTCTACAAAGCTCATTCCATGAAAAAGTAGATGTCAGTTGACAGTTGACAGTTGACAGTTGACAGTTGTCAGAAGGAAGGCACTACACGGATTAACACGGATACAAGGATAATAGACTCTCCCACTCCCCCGCTCTCTCTCCTCTTATGCCACATTCCCCCACTCCCCCCCACTTCGTTGAGCCAAACTCGTGATTGCAATCTATCCAGGCAGCTTTGACCCCATTACCTTCGGTCACGCAGACATTATCGAGCGGGGATCTAAACTTTTTGACCGGGTAATTGTTACCGTCGTCAGAAACCCCAGCAAAACGCCTCTCTTCACCGTAGAGGAACGGATCGAGCAGATCCGGCGCTCTACCCAACACTTGCAAAATGTAGAAGTAGACAGTTTTGAGGGTTTGACAGTAAACTATGCTAAGATTCGACAAGCCAAAGTGCTGCTGCGGGGGCTCCGGGTATTAACAGATTTTGAAATGGAACTCCAGATGGCCCACACCAATAAAACCCTTCTGGGTGAAATTGAAACAGTTTTTTTGGCAACTTCTAACGAGTACAGCTTTTTAAGTAGTAGTGTAGTTAAAGAAATAGCCAAGTTTGGTGGCTCCGTAGATCATCTTGTTCCGAAACACGTCGCCCTAGATATTTACAAATGTTACGCCAGCAGGAACCAACTCGCATCGAACCCGACACTACCGGACGCGGCACTGAGAACGAATCACCTCAGAACACAGCCACCTTCGGAGACCCCACCCGAACCGCAGGAGTAGACATCCAGCGGGAATTGAATCGGCTTGAGGAAATTGTTCTCGACAGTCCGCGAATTCCCATGACCAGACGCACTCTGGTGGATGAAGAACAGTTGCTCGATCAGTTAGACTTGGTGAGGTTAAATTTGCCGATCGCCTTTCAGGAAGCCGAGACGATCATCCGGCACAAGGACGACTTGCTTCAAGAAGCGGAACTTTACGCTCAGGAAGTGATAGAAGCAGCAGAACAGCGAGCAGCAGAAATTTTAAACGATATGGGCTTGCTCCAGCAGGCGAAGATAGAGGCAGATCAGTTGCGACAGCAAGTTTTGCTCGACTGCGAGGCAATTCAGCAGGCGACGCTGGCGGAAGTCGAACAAATTCGCTACCAGGCTCAAGAAGAATTGGAAGAGATGAGAGTCAGGGCGATGGCTGAATGCGAGGAAATTCAGAACGGAGCTGATGATTATGCCGACCAAGTTCTCGATAATATCGAGCACAAGTTGAGCGATATGCTGCGCGTGATCCGCAACGGGCGCGATCAGTTGGATAGTGTTTCTGCGTCGCACATCCATCACAGCAACGGTTAGCCAACAGTGAACTCATTGCTTGAACATTTCTAAAAGTCTACCTAATTTAGGTAGATTTTTTTTCGCAATAGTCTCTATAGTCTTTATTCCTCAGTCCCAGCAGTCGGTGACTTATTTTTGCCGGCCTAAGTTTTGTGAAGATAGGAGCAGATATAAAATTTCATGCTAGAGTTTGGTGAAAACTAATCAGACAAAAAATTCTTAATTGGGTTCCAATTTTTACAATCTAATTTTTACCATGCAAAAAGTTTCTAATCGGTTCGCTGAATTTGATTTGATCCGAGCTTTAGCAATCGTCAGTGTGGTGATTACTCATGCTGGGTTCTTTACATTTCGCGATCGCAGAATTTTATTTGTGGCGATCGATACATTTCAACTATTTTGCGTACCTGCATTTTTACTGTTGAGCGGTTTTTTTCTTAGCAACAAACTGGAAAATCAAAATAATCCCGCACTGGTAGTCAAAAAAAGACTGTCAAAAATTATACCCCCTTATCTGTTTTGGTCAGTAGCTTTGTACATCTTAAATAATTTGGGAGAAATCCAAAAATTTGACTTACTTTCATTACTCAGAGATATCTTGACGGGTTCAGTGATGCCTCCCTATTACTTCATCGTTGTGATTGTTCAATGCTACGGCTGGTGGTGGCTTCTCGTGAAATTAAGATTTTTAGAACCCAGAAAAATTTTGGCTTTGGGCTTAACAATTCAAACAATTTTTACAATCTTCTTCTACTTAACCGCTTTCCAATACATATCAATACCTCTACCTTTGATGGAGCGCTGGATTTTCAGTTGGATTTTGCCATTTTCAACTGGTCTATTTTTGGGCAGCTCCTATGACAGAATTCAACCCGTTCTCGAAGGAATGAAAATGCCAATTTTAGGGGCCACCATCCTTTTTTATCTAGCTAGCATTTGGGAATTTTACCTAAAAAGTGGAGTTAATTCGGAGGCATGGTTTCTCCGATCGTTTTTTAAACTATCTGCTCAAGGATACGCAATTTTGTTCGTATTGTCGATCCTCGCATTTTCTAAGAATATTGCACTTCCCAGTAGAGTGTCTGGGTTAGTCAAAATATTGGCTGCTTACTCATTCCCTATATATCTGCTGGATTCGACAGTAGTGAAATATGTCTTGTTAGTGTTTTATAAGTTTATTGACCCGGTAAATCCGCTACTGAAGCTCGGCTTTTTAGTTACTGGGACTTTGTTAGGTTGTTGGGCGATTATTTACCTGTTGCAGAAAGTTTTGCCGCCAAAATACAACCAATACATTCTTGGAATTTAAGCGGGTTTTGTGTTCAGCGGATGTCTTCATAAAACTGCTTGAGATACCTTGGGGAAACGCCAAAACCCCACAAAAAACCAATCGAAAGATAGATCGCAATAGCTTTAAATTCGCCCCAAGTTGCAACTCGACGGTCGCTACTTTCCACTACCCGATTGACTAACTTAAGTCTTCCCCGTCGCACTAACTTCAAACACAAATCCGCTTCCTCCATAATTGGCAGCGCGGCATCGAAACCAGCGCATTCCCAAAAATCGGTACGGCGGCAAAAAATAACTTGGTCGCCAAACAGCAAGCGCAATCCTTTGAAAAATAAATGAGGTCGAAATAACAGCGGCGCGTAATAAGTTTTTAGGTAATTGTGGAGGGAAAAACCCCATCTTGTTTGCTGCGAACCAGCCATCATGGAGATAAACCCGCCGCCGGCAATTTCGGCATCGGACAATGTTTTCTGGATGACTGCTACAATGTCGTCGGGAACTAAAGTATCGGCGTGGAGAAAGCACAGAATTTCACCGGTGGCGACTTGAGCACCTAAGTTCATTTGCACGGAACGTCCGGCTATACTGCTAGAAATAACGCGCGTGGCGGCGGAAAGTGCGATCGCCACTGTTTCGTCTTGACTGCCACCGTCTACCACCAACACTTCCCAAGCGGGAGGATTAAGGATGCTGAGTTGGCGGAGGGTGCGTTCCAGACAAGTCGCTTCGTTGAGGGCTGGGATGATAATAGAAACGCGATCCATCTGGTTGAAATTTATGCCAAAGATATTATAATAAACAACTGTGGCGATTCACAATTCACGAGAAAATAGAACTTACGCCTACAGATTCAAAAACCCGGTATCTGCCTGTGAACTCGTCACGAAACATCCGATTTTCTACAGAAATTGGTTTTTTGGGCGTCATTCCTATAAAATCACGCAAAAGTGCAATCGCCCTCTATATTTTCCACTAATCAGGACAGAGAAAATCGTGCAGAAAACAGAAGTAAAAAATGATTTAGAATTTTATGAGGAAAATGCCGATAATTGGTGGGACGAAAATGCTAAAATTTATGCCTTATACCATCTAAATAAACCCAGATTTGAGTTTTTCGACAGACATGCGACTAATTGGCAAGGGCTGAAAACCTTAGATGTCGGGTGCGGCGGTGGCTTTTCTTGCGAGTTTATGGCCGAGAGAGGTGCTATTGTTTCTGGAATAGATCGATCGCAAAAATGTATTGTAGCAGCTCAAAATCACGCATTTACCAGCGGTTTCGAGATTAACTACAGGCAAGGTTTTGCCGAAAATATGCCCTACGAAGACAATACCTTTGATGTTGTAATCTGCGTGGATGTTTTGGAACATGTGGCCGATTACAAAAAAGTTGTGTCTGAGGTTCACAGGATTCTTAAGCCTGGGGGACTGTTCTTTTTTGATACAATCAACCGAACTTTTTCCTCGCAAGTTGTGATGATTGGGCTGATGGAAAATATTTTGCAGGAGATTAGGCGGGGCGTTCACGATTGGGAAAAATTTATTACCCCGGATGAACTGTCTGTTGTAATGCGCGATACGGGTTTCGGCAAGATTGAAATTAAAGGTTTTGATATGTTTGGAGAAATGGGCGCTATTTTAGCCCAGATGCACGGTTTTTGGGGGAATCTTACAAGTGGAAAGCAGCTATTTCCTTCGGGGGAAAGTTTCCAACAAGTTTCTCAAGTGCTAATCTCTAATATCGCTAACTATTTTGATTACAAAAAGTCGGGCTTGTTTAAAATCAAAATTAATGAGGATACGTCGATTATGTATGTGGGCGTAGGGGCGAAGAATTAGTCGGTTAATTGGTGACTCTTGTCATTAGGGGCGGGTTTTAGACTGGTTTTTGCGATTGACAAATCCGGCTAAACCCCGCCTCTATTACATTTTTTAGGGTAAGCACGCAGCGGTACACCTTATCCTGTTGAGTGCAATACACATATTCCGTAGGCACGGCGCCGTATCCTTACTGTATTGCGGGCAATTGAGAATTGCTATATTGGCGAGCGCACGACAAACCTAAGTCTGGGCTCAGGGATACTGAGTATCGATCGAATTTTCATGACTCGCCCCAACTCCTCAAATAGCGATCGAGCAAGCATATATACTTAAATGTTAGGGCGGACATAGTGGCATCGCCCCTACCGATTCACAATTTATCAAGAATTATGCCAGCAAGTTTTCTGCCAAAATCGATCGCACAACTTACAGAATCTACCTCAATTGCCTTAGCCCAAAGCATTCAACAAGCAGCAATTACAACTCCCCTATCTTCTCGACCAATTGCCACAACCTACGTGCGCCAAGGCAGTGGCAACACACCAATTTTGCTAATTCACGGCTTCGACAGTTCCTTGTTTGAATTCCGCCGCCTGTTGCCGCTGCTAGCTGCCGAAAATGAAACTTGGGCGGTTGATTTGTTGGGTTTCGGGTTTACAGAAAGAGCGGCAGGCTTGGCATTCAGCGCGAGGGCAATTGAAAGTCACCTTTATTATTTTTGGAAAACGCTAATTTCGCAGCCTGTAATCTTAGTCGGTGCTTCAATGGGAGGTGCAGCAGCAATTGATTTCACTCTCAATTATCCAGAAGCTGTAAAACAATTAGTGTTAATAGATAGCGCAGGTTTTGCCATCAGTTCTAATAAGGGAAAGTTTTTAATTCCTCCTTTAGGGTATCTGGCAACTTCATTTTTACGCAATCCCAAAATTCGCCAGCGAATTAGCGTCAATGCTTATTTCGATAAAAATTTGGCTTCTCAAGACGCTCAAACTTGTGCTGCTTTGCACTTGGAAATGCCCAACTGGAATCAAGCTTTAATTGCGTTTACCAAAAGCGGAGGTTACGGTGGTTTTGGGGAAAAATTATCGCAAATTCAGCAGCAGGCGCTGATTTTGTGGGGAAAACAAGACCGGATTTTGGGGACGGCGGATGCGGAAAAGTTTGCAAGGGCGATCGCAAATTCTCAACTAATTTGGATACCCGACTGCGGGCACGTTCCCCACTTAGAAAAGCCACAGATTACCGCGCAACATATTTTAGAATTCATCACAAAAAGCGGACTCACGCAAAAAAATTAAACCTAGGGTGCGCTGCGGCGCACCTTATATATATGTTATATATATGTTTTCCCTTGGATATTTGGTATAGTTTGAGGTCAAATAGACAGGTTTCAAACTTTCGGCAAATACTTTTGTACGATCGTCCATCCTGTGAGCAACACAGTCACAAATCCCCCAAACAAGGCCAAATTAGTGCCGATGTGGAGGGGGCGGGCCCAAGGATGTTTAGGGCCAATTTGCAGCCCGCTTCCAACAGAAACCAACACCAAAGCCACAACAGCTAACCCCGCCGGTAAATGAGCCGAGTGACCCAAATTGCCGTAGTATCCTAGCGTACCGACTACACCAATTCCCAGCAGTAAAATTACCAAAGTTGCCATTCCCGCACCAGTGGCTAAATGAAAGGGACGCAGCCATTTTGGGCGCGGTTGTTTGGTACTCCTAGCGGCAAACATCCACGTTCCAGTAACGGCCAGCAACAAGTAAGCCAACAGGGAAACACCCATTGACCAAGCCGCTATTTTCCACAACCACAAGAAAGAAGGCAGATTCATCGGTTGCATCCCTAATTAGGATTTTCCACAAAAGGTTTCTTTCCGATTTTACCTGGACTTGAAAGCAAAAATGAATTATTTTGAGATCAAGTGAGATGTGCGCTCGGACTATCCACAGATTGCATCAGTCTTACCTTAAAGTCAAACCCACTTTCTCCGACACTCAGCTTAATTTATGCTAGAGATTGGTCGCTCACCTTTTTAGGAGCCACCTTTCCATTCTAGCTGGCTGGTTTTGCTCTCCATGAAAGGCATTTTATAAAACCCTAATTTTTGTTCTAAGATTAACCGGAAAAAAGGCAGACCTTCAATCAAATATCTTTTCCACAACCTTCTCGGTTCACTTAACAGTCGGTACGCCCATTCTATGCCGACTTCGCTCATCCATTTGGGAGCTCTGGCTTTGCAACCAGCTTCAAAATCAATGGTTGCACCTACGGCTAAGAAAATTTTGACGTGTGTTAATTTGCTCCTGTATTTAACCAGCCACTTCTCTTGCTTGGGCGCTCCCACTCCTATAGCGAGAACAGTCGCTCCTGATTTATTAATCGCGTCAATTATTGTTTCACATTCTTCCTCGTTTTTTTCAAAGCCAAAAGAAGGAGAAAGTGCTTCAACCACTATTTCTCTACCAATTTTTTGGTTAATTTTTTCCTGGGCTTTCTTAGCAATACCTTCAGCCGCTCCTAGCAAAAATATTTTAATTTTATCGTTATCTTTGTGATACATATAAAAGGCAGGAAACAAATCCGAACCTGAAATTTTTTCTTTGAGAGGAGTACCCAAAAACTTCGAGGCATACATCAATATTTGACTGTCGCAGACTCTATAACTAGATTTATTGTAAGCTTCATAGAAGTCGCGGTCATACTGCAACTTAATCAAGTGGTCTACATTTGGCGTAAATACAACACCGCCTTCGGAGTCGAGTTTTTCAAACAACTCTGTTATTGAGAAGTTATCTATCGAGACATTCAATAAATTAACTGTTTTCATTTATTATTCCCTTCCTGCTTTATATTAAACTACAACTCAAACTATTATAACCCGCAATACAGTTTCGTGTTTTCACTGCTTGGGCGCTTCATTGAACATACTTTTCTCAGTATATCCTCCTAGACCCTACCTGTCTAGTCAGGATTTTTAAAGATTATGTAAAGAATCAGCTCGTTTTAGAAAAAGTGTATAAAGCCAATTTTGAAGTTTATAAGTCGCAACACAGTTTCAAGTAAACAGCCATCCAGTGCTAATACTTGTTGAAGCATGGCATATGAATGTAAAAAAAAGAGTTTATGAGATTAAAAGTTTAACCTAGTGAAAAATATCTGGCAACTTCTGAACTGGATTTCATCCAAAAGTGGTAGATTTTTTAGTTTTTGTCTCCAGGGAAGGCAACCTAGTGTCAAGCTTGCAGTGAAGCAGCGATCGCCTTCAGGAAAATCATCCGGATTTTTGGTGAACCAGCGCCTGTCTTCTTGGTGGCGAACTGGTTTTCTTTGCCTTAAGACTTTCTGGAGCTTTTAAGACGAGACCCGATATTCCTCCAGCAATCAGCGCAAAAATCGGGTTAGTCATAGCATTCAAAACACAGTCAAACACGTACATACTTAAGGCTACTCCCAGGGCGGCAGCAGGGGCTACTTTGGGATTAGACCAGGTTCTGGCGGGATATTTGAACAAGCAAAAGACGATAACAGGAAGTAACATTGAAGAAAATAAACTAACTAAACCGACTGCACCGTTGATGCCAAATGCAATAATCCATAAGCTGTCGGTGACCGAGATATCATCACCGTACTCGTTATACACGCGGTTTCCGCCGGAATCTCCCCAGCCAAACATAAATCTTTGCCGCGCCTTTTCCCCCAATATCTCTTCATTGTCAAATCTAAACTTCAAAGAGGCGGCTCGTTCTTCGCCAAATATTTGAGTAATGAATGCAACCACGTCTTGGCTCGAAAATTGACCCGATGCAGCTATGTACAGATAAAACACTATATATCCAATTATCAAGAGCAAGGGCAAAGAGGTGCGAAAAATCTTGGCAGAGAATAATACGAGCAACGCCATTCCAAATAAACTGTAGGCGCCAGTAGAACGGCACAGGAAAAAAGCTATAGTTAATATAATTGCTAAAGTCTTGATGTTACGGCCCATAAACTTTTTGAGCGTCCCAGTTTGCCACAGCCAAACAGCAATTAAGGCGGCTGTCATCATCCACAGGCCCACCATCAAACCGTGCTGCATAAACACTACTGGTCTCCACCCCCCCAAACGCCTTGCTTGACCCCAGTCCTCAAAGGCATTGACGCCGTAAATCATTTGGTGCAGAATTGGGCCCCTAACCCCTTCAATTAAAGTAAAAGGAATGTAGGCTAACCCACCTGCAAAAATGCCGATCGCTAATTGTCGCAGCCCGTCTAAACTACCCACATACAAGCGTCCTAAAAAATAAGGCAGACCCCAAGTAACGATTTGGTTGATAGTCGGAGAAATCGGGCTGCCACCATTACTAACTTGTGAAATAATTGGACACAAACAGTAAATTACCATTGGCACGTCCAGCCAACCGGGCTTAAAAGAGGTGAGGCGCGCAGTATCGTAGATAAGAGTCCCCAGCAAAATCCCGTAGCAAGCTGCAGAGATTTTGGTATACGGTGGCAATGAGGGGATGGGATAAGAAGCTTGCGGTAAAAAAAGCCACGCTACTACAAAACTTATAATTACCGCCCGCTGAGCCGGAAACCTTATAAACAGGTAACAAACGACTGGAATAAAGCCGAACATAGCCAGTGGGATCAATGCAACCATAGGTCTTTTTTGGCAGTAAAATTGTAGAAAGAAAACTCAAATTGCCCGATAAAAATTCTCGATTAAACGATCGCCCAACCCCACTCTTTTAAATCAACCTCAATTTTACATCTTGTTCGTTAATTGTGCCTGACGTTCCAAAGCAGTGTACAGTGCCGCCTCGAAGAGATTAGTTGCATCCTCCCAAGTATAATTTATTACCGTATCCAAAGCTGCCTCGGACATTGCGCGCCATTCGGCATCAGGCAACTGACAAATCTGCTCGATCGCTTTTGCCATATCCTCTGGGTCTTCTGGCTTGACAAGTATGCCACCCCCGCCAGCAAGTAGTTCCGGAGCCGCACCTGCAGGAGTGCCGATGACTGGAGTGCCACAAGCCATAGCTTCTAAAATTGGCAAGCCGAAGCCTTCGGATCTGCTGGAAAACAGCCAAGCATCGCATTTGCTGTAAAATTCTCTTAGTTGGTCTTGAGTAGGTTCCTTATTATACTCAGTATCCTCTGGCACCAAATGGGGAAGAGGACGATCGTCGCCGGAACCAAATGCAACTAAACGAAGGTTCGGAATTTTTTTAGCAGCTATAGACAAAGCTTTCAGGGCAATATCGCAGCCTTTCCAAGGAGTTGTACTATAGTAGATCCCGACTGTGGGAACTAATTGCTTGCCTCGCGGCTGCTTCGATCGCGACTGGGGGTCGTAAAACTGTTTGGTGTCCACGGTAGGAGGGACGAGAGATACAGACAAATCGCCGTATTCATTCCGAGCTAGGTCTGTCAGCCACTGGGCCACAGCGATTTTGTGCATCGGCAGCCGCCAAGTTGCCTCTACTCTACCTTTTGGTACGTACTCAAATGCCTCGTAGTGTTGGAGAAAATATACTTTTGTTCCTTTGCTCGGAGAGAGTTTTGCCACCCACTCGGCAGTTTCCCACCAAGTAGCCATGATGATATCGGCATCAGGCACGTCCAGGTCGGTAATTGGACGGTTGGTTTCGAGAACTCGACTTTCGACATCCACTTTGTCAAAGTGAGACTTTTGTGTCTGGGAAGCGGACAGCCAACCCCTACCCCTCAGCAGTGATCGCAATTGTTGGAGCAAAGTTGGTTGCGGCACGGGCATAGACACGATAAATATTTTGTGTCCTCGCTTTTGCAGCAGTTCTGTGTAGATAGATAACACCCTCATACCACCTGTAAGGCTCAGGGTAGGAAGGACAAAAGTAATTTTCATGAATAGATGCTGAAGATTGATACTGGTTAAAACTCCTCCATAACAGCAAGTTCGCACTTACCAGCCTATTTTTGGCTTTTTTGCGGGGTGCGGATCTGTGCTGGAGGCGATCGTAACTCGATAGTCGAGCCGATCTTAACTTTGTCGTCAGGGACTTTTCCCAATTACAAATCGGGAGATGTTTGATGACAAGACAAGTTTAACCGGTAACGGAGCCAGCCTTAAAACCTCCGTTGCCCTCTAGTTAAGATTTTGGCAGATCAATTTATAACCTGTATTCCGTCGTCGCTGCGGTCAGAATTCGTGTCGAGACTGCTGCGTAGAAAACAGGACACAGGCGATTTTATTTGTAGCAGAAGTACCCCACCAAACGATATTGAGTTTCTCCCCAGAATCCGGCGCCGAAAACGCCCGTAGCGCCGAATTTCAAATGGCAGCGCGGCACTTAGCATTCAACCAGAATTTTTTTGTCCGCATAGTAGGGAGAAAAGCAATCTATGTTAACCTCGCGGTTTTTAGATTTGTCTACAGCAACTTCCAATGCCGCTTCAAAATGATCCGTGGCATCTTCCCAAGTATAATTGTTTACCTTGGCATAGGCGGCTTCAGACATGGCTTGCCACTTGGAATTTGGCAACTGACAGATAGACTCTATGGCTTTTGCCATTTCTTGGGGATCTTCTGGTCTTACAAGTATGCCAGTACCGCCGCTCAAAATTTCAGGAGCAGCACCTGCTGGGGTACTGATGACGGGAGTGCGGCACGCCATCGCTTCGATAATTGGCAAGCCGAAGCCTTCTGATCTGCTCGCCAGCAGCCATGCATCGCATTTGCTGTAATAGTCTTTGATTTTGTCTTGGTCGGGTTGAATTACATACTCGGCATTGGCCGGTAGGGGCAATTCCGAGGATGGGGCATCTACACCGAAGGCAACCAGACGCAAGTTGGGGATCTTTTCGGCTGCTAGGGAAAAAGCTTTGAGGGCGATGTCGGTTCCTTTCCAGTAGATTGTAGAGTACATTAGGCCAACTGTAGGAACCGATTGTTTGTTGCGAGGACAGGCGTAAAATTGTTTGGTGTCCACGCTAGGAGGAGCTAAGGAAACTTGGTCATCGCCATATTTAGTCCGAGCTAGCTCAACTAACCACTCAGAGATCGTAATTTTGTGCATGGGCAGCATCCAAGTTGCTTCTACTCTTCCTTGAGGTAGATAGTCAAAAATTTCGTGGTGCTGGATAAAATAAGCTTTTGCTCCTTTGCTAGGAGAGAGTTTGGCTACCCACTCGGCGGTTTCCCACCAGGTGGCAACTACTACGTCAGCGTCAGGTACATCTTTGTCTTCTACGGGGCGGTAGCGATCGGTAATTTTGTGTTCTACACCTAAGTTATCGAAAAATGAGGGTTCATTTTCAGGTGGGGAAATCCAACCCCGTCCTCGCAGCAGCGACTTGACTTGCTGGCGCATACTCGGCTGGGCACTGGGTACAGAGATGACGAACACGGAGTGTCCTCGCTTTCTCAAAAGTTCTGCGAAAATAGATATTACTCGTATTCCACCAGTCAGAGACAGAGTAGGAAGAACAAAGGTGATTTTCATTTTTAAGTCCCGCTGACGACTTTAACTCGCTCTCGGCGCTGCTAGCAGCGCTGATATTAGAGCCCAAAAGGAAAGAGGGGCGGGTGAATATTAATTACCGCTTTCCTGGTGTTTACATAGAATCCAACTGATCGACTGTTCGCAACACCCCAACATCTATCTGCCAAAATATCACTGTCATTGCATTGATGATAAGGATTTATTTGATCGCGAAACAGTTCCTAGAGGGATAATTTTCAGGTCAGCGAAAGTTCCTCCTGAAGATAGATTCCTCATCTAATAGGAGCTTTGTTCGCGACAAACACCAAGCTAGACAACACCCTCTGTTAAAGATAACATCATTTACGATTAAACAGACAGAGATGTACGGTAAACCGAATATCAGCCAACTTTTAATGTGGGGGATAAAGGTAGCATTAACAACAATATGCAGTAGATAGACACCGCTTTTGGCAAAATTTTATACTCGATTCAAGAGGGGAATTCTTACCTTGAGAATGTTGATTGCCTCATTGAACCAACAGAGCTAAATACAATCAGTGGCTGTGGTTTTTTGGTAACTGTGCTGTCGGTATTGCTTGATACAATATCCTATTTGGTCAAGATTCAGAGATGGTGGTTTTCTCAGATACCAGCAGGGGCGCGATCGCGCGAATCACCGTTGTGAACGCGCGAATGAGGGGATAAACCCTGTTTTTCAAGCGATATCCCTAGCCCTCACTTGTCGTATGTTCGTGTAAAAACCCGGTTGATGCGTCCACTGTTTGACAAAATAGGTTTCCCAATCGTGCTAAAGAAGATAGAGTTTTACCGATATAAATTTAGTTAGCTGCCTGAGTTTTAAATTTGTTAATAAAAGGCGATCGCATGAAAAAGTTCCCAAAAGAGACTGCCACTTCGGGGCAAAGTATATGTAGCGTCCCTGCCCAAGTTCTGTATAAGTAATTACCGTAAAAAACTTCTTACACAAATTATCAAATTATCCTAGAAAGATCAAAGGAATACTCAAGGTTGAGCCGCCTATATCGTGCAAACCTTGACTCCTAAGCAGTAGCAGCAACTTCGTGGTATGTATCAAGCGATTTCGCGTACAAAAAATTTCATGTTATGAAGGGATCATTTTTCCTAAGTTTGCAATTCCAGATGACAATCGGTGTGCTGTTGGGGCCCGGCCGCCGATGATTGTAGCGGTATGTGGGCCAGTTTTCATGCCGCTAAAATTATGCGATCGCCAGCAAAACCCAACCTAGAATTAAAATCAGATGCCTTAACGAAAAGCATCTTCCGGTGGGAAGATATGAACGGTCGATTATTGCACAGCATCAGTCAAGAGCTCAGTACAATCAGCATCAATGCCAGCAAACACTTGTCGCTGCTAGTTGGCATCAACCGCAGCTATAGCCACATATACCTTGCCGAATTTTAAAATTTGTCAGGGTACATTATCGCCCGCGGCAGTGGCACGCCGCCCGGATGATGGGGGGAGAGATTAATCTGGAGAGTGAGTTGGGCAAAAAGTCAATTTTTACTGTAGAATTGCCTGCGATTGTCGCTGAAAAAGCAGCTAGTTAAAGAGAATTTCCCAACCAATAGTTGCTAGGGCTAAATCTGCGATCGCGTGGCTGATATAACTCGACCAAAGCGAACGGTAAGTCACATAAGAGTGCGACCAAATTATCCCGGCGGCGAAGACAGCTAATGAACCTAATAGCACAGCCTGCCAGTCGCTGTAAGCTGCTATTACAAAAATGTGGTGGAGGGTGAAAAATAGCGAACTCAGAAATATTGCTTTTGGGCCCGGTATGAGAATCTGGCACTTGTTGCAGACAAACCACCGCCAAGTAAATTCTTCAATCAGCGAGTTAACTAGCACAAAATATGCTTCTACAATCAAGTAAATAGTAGGGCTGCTAATACCTAATTGGTACGATTTTTCTTTAGCAACTACAGGATCGATCCACTGCTGACCGAAAAGGCTATAGATACCCAGAATTACGGCAAACATGAATATTCCCCAAATAGATCCAGCCAGCAATTCTTGGCGCTTGGGCAGGGATAAACTGAGCTTTTTGCGATCGACAAAAACAGACCACGCGATCGGAAAAACCAACAACCAAACTTGACACAAGACAGACAGTGTTTGTCCCCAGCTTCCCGGGGCAATATACAAGCCTGCTATGATACCAATACTAGCTGCAGGGACAAGCAGTGTTAGAGACCATAGTGCTGTTTTGCGATCGCCCATGTCCAACATTTTTCACGCTTCATTACAAAATTGGATTAATACCAAAGGTAAAAAATTGCGACGGCGGAGAGATTATACCATTTTCAAGAAACAATGCAACTTTATGCCCAAATTCCCAACCCTTATGCAGTTAGTCATTCTCAAGGTTTTAATATAAAATCTAAAAGGGGAGGAGTTTTGTGCCGCTTATAAAAGTGGCGCTTATTTGTTGCAAATAAAAATATGCAGTTGCACAAAATTGAAGACTCGGCCGCGAAAGCTGTTCCGGTTGTAACAAAATCTTTATTCAAGCACAATTTGAGAATCTATTTGCATTTGCCGCTCCAAATACCATATTATAATCTAATCCCTAGTAGCTGTGTATTTTGGCTGAATGACGATCGCAATTGACTTTGGAACTAGCAACACCGTCGTCGCTCGCTGGAATCAAGTCCTCCAGCAGCCCGAAACTTTAAAATTACCGGGGTTGTCGGCAATCTCGGCTCAAAATCCGCCCCTAATTCCCAGTTTACTCTACGTTGAGGACGCTGCTCAAAGTAAAGTCATACTCGGTCAGCAAGTCCGCGACAAAGGCCTGGATTTGAGTGGAGATTCTCGGTTTTTTCGCAATTTTAAGCGGGGAATTGGCACTTCTGTTCAGGGTTTTGTGCCGGAACTTGACGGGCAACTTATTACTTTTGAACAAGTAGGTGAGTGGTATTTAAGCCAAATTGTGAACTCAATTCGCGAACTGCCTTTGCCGATCGACTCTTTGATTTTTACAGTGCCTGTAGATAGTTTTGAAGCTTACCGCCATTGGTTGGGCAAAGTGTCACAATCTCTGCAAGTAGAACAGGTGCGAATGTTGGACGAACCTACGGCGGCTGCTTTGGGTTACGGTTTAGCCGATCGCGAAAATCTGTTAGTAATTGATTTCGGCGGCGGAACTCTAGACCTTTCTTTAGTGCGTTTGGACGCTTCCACCGACAAAAAGCCCCTCGGTTTTATTCTTAAGTGGGGCGAAAAGCTATTAGCTGAATCTTCAGCGCAAAAAACAAAAGTTGCCCGGGTTTTGGCTAAAGCCGGACAAAATTTAGGCGGTTCTGATATTGATAATTGGCTAGTTGACTATTTTGTTAAAACAAAAGGGCTGGCAAAATCTCCGATTACAACGAGATTAGCAGAACGGTTAAAGATTCAGTTATCTTTAGTAAATCAGGCAGTTGAAGTTTATTTTGATGACGAAAATTTTGAGAGTTACGAATTAGAATTAGACAGAAGTCGTTTTGAATCTATCCTCGCTGAACATCAGTTTTTCGACAAACTGGACGACTGCATGAATCAAGTATTGCAGCAAGCGCGGCGCCAAGGCTTAGAAATTGGCGATATTGATGCAGTTTTGCTAGTTGGCGGTACTGTACAAATTCCCGCTGTCGGGCGTTGGGTGCAGCAATATTTCGATCCGGCAAAAATTTGCTGTGACAAACCCTTTGAGGCGATCGCCCAAGGTTCTCTGCAACTGAGTCAAGGCATAGAAATCAAAGATTTTCTCTATCACAGTTACGGCATTCGCTACTGGAACCGCCGCGACAATTGCCACAGTTGGCACAGTTTAATCAAATCCGGCCAATCTTATCCGATGAGCGAACCCGTAGAATTAGTCTTGGGAGCTTCTTTAGAAAGTCAGCCAAGTATAGAATTAATTATCGGCGAATTGGGAGCGGAAACTGGTGGCACGGAGATATATTTTGACGGCGACAGGCTAATTACTCGCCAACTCGCGGGTCAAACATCGGTACAGCCCTTAAATGATAAAGAAGGTGCACGCAGCATCGCTCAATTGACGCCGCCTGGGTATCCGGGGAGCGATCGCATAAAAGTTTTGTTCCGCGTTGACGAACAGCGCTTTTTACGCATTACGGTGGAAGATTTGCTGACAAATGAAACTTTGTTAGAGGATAAACCCGTGGTGCAGCTAAGTTAAGCATTCCTGAACGCATAGGAGCTCAGAAACCGGGTTTTTTACGAAAATCCTTCGTTGCAGCCCGCCGATTAAGTGAAAAACCCGGTTTCTTTGATGGAGTGTGTCCAAAACTAAAATTATTAAAAGCAGATGAACTACAAACTAGAATGTCCACTCTCTCCAGAACTAGAAAAGTATCGCGACAGAATCGAAGCTACCATTAAACCTTACATCGAAATTCAAACCCAGAATAATGATGACGTTAATTGGTGGCAGAGTAAATTTGGGGGATTGCCCTATTTACCTAAAGGCTTTGAATATCCCAAAACTTGTGACGGTAAATATTTATTTTTGCTAGCGCAACTCAACTTTGATGAAATACCGCCTTTAGATGGTTTTCCCGATCGGGGTATCTTACAGTTCTATATAGCTGACGATGACCTATATGGTTTAAATTTGGACAATTCTGCCAATGCAGATAATCATACAATCGAAGACCAATTCAAAATAATCTATTTTCCTCAGCCCGACTTCAAAGTTGAAAACATCATTACCAATTATGATTTTTTGCCGGAACCCGAATATTTTCCTGTTCAGGGCTGTTACGGCTTGCAATTTACTAAAAAATATGCGCCGATTAGTACAAATGACTACCAATTTACCGAACTTTTAGGATCGGAAATTGAAGAGTTATTTATGAACTCTGAAATAGAGGATGAGTACCTAGAAATATCACAACCCGTTGGTCATAAAATAGGTGGTTATCCTGATTTTACACAAGAGGACGTAAGAAAATATAGTAATACATCTGAGCAAAAACAAAAGCTAGACATTCTTCTATTGCAAATGGATACCGATTGCAATGAGACAGTAGATATCATGTGGGGAGACACTGGTGTAGGTAACTTTTTTATTGATGAATCAGCACTCAGAGAATTAGATTTTAGTGAGGTTTTATATAATTGGGATTGTGCTTGAAGGCAGTAATGAAGTAAGCAAGCTAAAAAAACCAGAACTGATGAACTCCGATCGAATAAACCGGGTTTTTGACCGAATCTACGGCTGTAACGCAGTATTTCCCAAAAAAACCCGGTTTCTGACCATCGGTGCATAAGTTCTAATAATGTTCGACTATGCCCGATGCCCGATTCCCAATTCCCAATTCCCTAAACCTGAGATTTGTGCACAACCACGGGTGTTCCCACCGAGGCCCATTCAAATAGCCATTTAGCGTGATTGACAGCTACATTTGTGCAGCCGTGAGTAACGGGATTGCCAAACAAATTGTGCCAGTAAGCGCCGTGAATTGCCATGCCTCCGTCGTAATACATTGTATAGGGAACGTCGGGTACGTCGTAGTCCGGCCCAGTCATTCTAGTAACGCGGTGTTTGGTTTCAACGGCAAAGGTTCCCGTGCGGGTGGGAGTCGATGATTTGCCGCTGGAAATAATCACGGCGTAAACGGGTGTATTTCCTTCCCAAGCTATTAACCTTTGTCTTGACAAATCTATTTCTATCCAGCGTTCGCTGGATTGCTGCAACAGCATAATTTTATTGGCAATTATGTTGTGCTGTTCGCTGGCAAATGCGGTCATTGAACCGCCGCAGAATGTAGCAAAAGTGAGGGCGAAGCCGGCACAGAAAGTTCCAGCGCGACGGAAGTAAGTTGAGTTAATAATCCTGTTCATTTCTCACACCTCGTACTATTTTAGATTTTAGGTTTTAGATTTTAGATTGGCTTGTCCTATTTTAGATTTTAGATTTGAAATGTTGGATTGGGAAAGTGGACTTAACAAGTTGTTAAGTTTTGGGCGAGAGTTCGGGCAATTTGGACGATCGCCCGCCAATCGCGATTTTCCACTAAGTGTTTAGGAAATAAGTCTCCGGCTAAACCCACGGCGATCGCCCCGGCGTCAATAAATACTTTGGCATTTTCCAGCGTCACCCCGCCAGTGGGAATTAAAGGAATGTTTCCCAGGGGGCCTTGCAGGCTTTTCAGGTAAGCCGCGCCTCCCAAAGCCGATATCGGAAATACTTTAACGCAGGTAGCGCCTGCTTGCCACGCCGTCACAATTTCCGTGGGAGAAAAAGCACCGGGGACGATCGGCACTCCGGCGTCAACTGCTGTTTTAATCATCGCTAAATCGGTGTGCGGAGTAAACAGAAATTGAGCGCCGCAGTCTATTGCTTGTTGCAACTCTTTTAAGTTTAATAAAGTGCCGGTACCAATACTCAAAGTAGGAAATTCTGACCGGAGTTCGGCAATTAATTCAGCAGCTTTGTGCGTGTTCCAAGTGATTTCAATAAACTGGATTCCTCCTGCTGCTACCGCTTTTGCCATCTGGGAAGCGAGTTCTTTTTCGGAGGAGCGGATAACTGCGATCGCGCGGTGTTTTTTTAGTAGTGTCAGCCAAAATTGATGATTCATACAATTTTAGATTTTAGATTTTAGATTTTAGATTTCAGCGTGCTCAGTCGAAGGATTTTAAATTGGGCAGATCCCAAATTTGAAACTCCTATCATTCTGACTCGCATCTAATTTTAATACAGGTTGCTAACTTCGATATATGGCAAATTACAATATGTGCGACGTTCAATTTTTAACGGACAATCTAGGCAACAAAACCGCTGCAATTGTTGACCTCAAAAACCACATAGATTTTTGAGCTGACGGCGTTGCTGATTTACGGTAGGAAAGGGTAAATATGCAAATCATAGAAACCAGTATCTATAAAGCTTCTGGATTTTCAACTAATTTTTTCATACCCTGATTAAGCAACGCCGAGCTGACGTGCTGGCTGAATGCGGCGAACCGACAGACTTTCTGTTTTTATATCAATTCCTGTTGTATCGGAATGATGAAACCGCAGAGGAAACAGAGGATACAGAGAAAGGGAAGAGAGAGATGAATAATTCCGATGCCAACGGATTTGATATTAGTTGAGTCTTAAGGCTAAAAAATCGCCTTACTGCTTGACTTCCAGTACCCAGACGATATCTGGGAGGATGTTGAGGACTGTCGGATTATTGAATATAGAAAAGATGAAAGAAGATTTCCCTGGGAATAATTTAAGCCCCAGCTTGAGGGAAAGCGTATGTTGAATGTCTGATTGCTTGGCTATTCTTTAGATTAAATCTAAAATCCAAAATTTAAAATCTAAAATCGCTCGATCGCGCTCATAAAAAAATCGGGGCGATTCCAGACAATCCCAGAATCACCCCAATTATTGATTTCAAACTTTAGATTTCATCTAAAATCCAAAATCCACAATCCAAAATTGATTAGGCGATCGTCGCCATTTTCACATCGCTATTAGCTAATAAATTTTGCAATTCATCCGCATCCACAGTTTCCTTTTCAACTAGCATATCTGCCAAAGCATTAAGGACGTGGCGGTTGCCGACGAGTACATCTTTAGCGCGACGGTAAGCTTGTTCTACCAACAAACGCACTTCATCGTCGATCGTCGCTGCGGTTTCTTCCGAGAAATCGCGTTCAGCCATAATATCGCGACCCATGAACATATTGCCTTGTTGACGACCGAGAGCTACAGGGCCTAGCCGATCGCTCATTCCGAAGCGAGTCACCATTTGCCGCGCTACTCTTGCCACTTGCTGCAAGTCGTTAGATGCCCCAGTCGTTACTTCTTCTTCGCCGAAGACAATTTCTTCAGCAATGCGGCCGCCCAAAGCTACCGCCATTTGATTTTGCAAGTAAGACCGAGAATACAAGCCAGAATCCATCCGATCTTCGCTGGGTGTGAACCAAGTCAAACCGCCAGCGCGGCCGCGGGGGATAATGCTAATTTTCTGCACCGGGTCATAATCGGGCATCAGCGCGCCGACTAAAGCGTGACCGGCTTCGTGGTAAGCTACCAAAGTTTTGCGCTTTTCGCTCATCACGCGGTCTTTCTTTTCCGGGCCAGCGAGCACGCGGTCGATCGCGTCGTTGACTTCATCCATCGAGACTTCGGTCAAGTTGCGACGGGCGGCTAAAATTGCTGCTTCGTTGAGTAGGTTGGACAAATCCGCACCTGTGAAACCGGGTGTCCGGCGGGCGATTTTTTCCAAGTCCACGTCTTTGGACAAAGTTTTGCCGCGGGCGTGAACGTTGAGAATTTCTAGGCGGCCTCCGAAGTCGGGGCGATCGACTACAACTTGGCGATCGAAGCGACCCGGACGCAGCAGCGCCGCATCGAGCACGTCGGGGCGGTTTGTGGCAGCAATCAAAATGATGCCAGTATTGCCCTCAAAGCCGTCCATTTCTGTCAGCAACTGGTTCAGGGTTTGTTCCCGTTCGTCGTTACCACCGCCCAAACCAGCGCCCCGCTGGCGGCCTACTGCGTCAATTTCATCGATAAATACGATACAAGGAGCGTTCGATTTAGCTTGTTCAAACAAGTCACGGACGCGGGAAGCACCGACACCCACGAACATTTCCACAAATTCTGAACCGGAAATCGAGAAGAAGGGAACGCCTGCTTCTCCAGCCACTGCTTTTGCCAGCAGGGTTTTACCAGTTCCGGGAGGGCCGACCAGCAGCACGCCTTTGGGGATTTTTGCTCCGACTGCGGTGAAGCGGTCTGCATTTTTCAGGAAGTCCACGACTTCTGCGAGCTCTAGCTTGGCTTGTTCGATGCCCGCCACGTCGCCGAAAGTTACCTGAGTTTGTGGCTCCATTTGGACTCTAGCTTTGGATTTGCCGAAGTTCATGGCTTGGTTGCCGGGCCCGTTTTGCGCGCGCCGCACCAGGAAAAACAGTCCGACCAAAAGCAAGATCGGGAAGAACAGGCTGCTGAGGGCTTTTACCCAGAAGCCTTCGTCGCTTTGGGGCAGAACTGAAATATCTACGTTATTTTTGGTCAGGATGTTGATCAGTTCGGGGTCGTTCGGCAGGTTAACGAGTACCTTGTTTCCGTCCTGGGCTGTGACCAGGGCTTTGCTGCGATCGGAACTGATATTTATTTTGTCTACTCTCTTGCCTTCGACTTCCTGAATGAATTGACTGTACTTCCAAACTTCGCGGCTTGGGGGCTGTTTGTCAAAAAAAGCCGTTGCTAAGGCAATGACTACAATAGCCAGCAGTGCGTACAGGCCAGCGTTTCTCCACCGTTTATTCACCGAGGTCGATCCTCCTAATTTTTAGTCCCTGTGATTTGGGAATTTTTATTTATGTTCATCAATCTTAACGTAATTGTAACTTGTTTTTGTGTGGTGAGGAATCCCGGCCATGCTGCGGCGGTCTGATGTGAGGTCGTGGAAACCGAACTGCCCTGAGCGTCGTCAGGAGATGCGGGTGCTGTCTTAATCGTTGAATTTTCGCCTACACTATAAGACAGAATTTGTCAATAGATTGTCTCTCGATCGACTGATAAATTAACTTGTTCGCAGTTGCACGCTCTTTGCACCGCGTGGCATTGAAACGCAACTTCTGTTTAGACCGACAATGTGACCGGAAATTTGGGTGCAAGCCCCTTCTTCAGTGGCCGGCTTTAATTATTTTATTGAAAAAGCGTCCCGACGTTCGCTCATGGTTGTGGTAGAGTCAGGTAGGAGGATAGAGCAAATGTTTAATTTAACCTACGAATTCAAACTTAAACCAACAACGGGACAGACAGCAATCTTTGAGGATTGGCTAGAACAATGCCGTCGCGTGTATAACTACGCATTAGCTGAACGTAAAGACTGGTTTAAGTCTCGTAGTTGTCAGATTAACGCTTGCTCTATCCGATCTGAATTCATCATAGGAGCTGAAACAAAACGACCAACTTATGCCAGCCAGTGCAAAAGTTTAACTACGGCTAGGGCAAACATACCTGCTTTGGCTGCTGTTCAGGTACACGTTCTACAACAGACACTGAAAAGACTTGAAAAAGCTTTTGTAAGTATGTGGGAACAAAAGCACGGTTTCCCTCGCTTTAAGAAAGCAGGAACAATGCGATCGTTTGTATTCCCACAATTGGGGGTTAACCCCGTCCAAAATCAAGCGGTGAAGCTTCCTAAGATTGGTTTGGTTAAGTTTCATCAATCACGGACTATCCCTGATGGTGCAACGATGAAGCAAGCAAGGATAGTCCGTAGGGTTAGCGGTTGGTACGTGATGTTAACCCTACAATGGGACGTTTCAGCGCCAAATCCAATGCCCCACGGTGAAGGTATCGGAATTGATGTTGGATTAACTAATTTCATAGCAACTTCTAACGGTCTTTTAGTCAAGCGCCAAAGATTTTTTAAAGACGCAGAACGCAAGCTTAAATTGCTGCAACAACGTGTCTGTCGTAAAAAACTAGGTTCTAACAATTGGCGTAAAGCTCAAAAAAAAGTCGCAAAACTGCATGAGTACGTTGCTAACAGTCGGAAAGATTGGCATCGTAAATTATCTCATCAAATCTGTCAAAATGTAGGAATGATTTTCGTTGAGGATCTGAATCTGATTGGGTTCTCTAGGGCGATGCTAGGGAAACATTGCTTAGACGCAAGCTGGGGTCAGTTCTTCACGATCCTAGAGCAAACTTGTTTGAAATATGGCGTGTACTTTCAGAAGGTAAGCGCCCACAAGACAAGTCAGACTTGCCCTAACTGCCTAACGGAAACGGGTAAAAAAGAGCTGTCAGAACGTACTCATTCATGCTTGAATTGCGGCTATACAACCGACAGAGACGTTGCAGCAGCCCAAGTAGTTCTAATTAGAGGACTTGCAGCCGTAGGGCATACGGTCAAGATGCTTTCTGAGGGTAAATTCGTCGGAATCCCTGCGAAGAAAGAATCTCCATGCCTTTAGGCTGGGGTATGTCAAGTATAAATTAAGATGCACCGATCGCAATTCACCGATCGCCAATAGCCCAAGGAAAACTCAAAATGTCAGATTCGCAAGATACTTTCATTTTCAACGGTCAACGGCTCGCCTACAACCGGCTCAAGCACAACAACTATCCCGCCTCGGAGAGAGCGGTAGAAATACCAATAGCCTACAACTTTATTGCCGGATTGAAGGATAAAAGCAGACTGCTGGAAGTGGGTAACGTGCTGCAATATTACCCCGAACTGATCCCGACAGATATTGCCGAAATTCAAGCTAGAAGAATTATCGACAAATACGAAACTGCTGTGGGAGTAGACAAAATTGATTTAATGGATGCCGATCCTGAAGAGAAGTATAGCGGTATAATTTGCATCTCTACAGTAGAACACATAGGACAAGGATCTGACCCAAGTGAAGCTTACGGTGAAGAGCAGGAAAAATATGATTGGCAAGGGCCTTTAAAGGCGATCGCCAAAATCTACGATTTGCTGTCAGATCACGGTAGAGCGCTGATTACAGTACCCTTCGGTAAATTCCTCGAAAGGGGGTGGTATATCCAATTCAGTCAAGATTACTTAAATCTCTTATTTGAGCCATACAATATTCCTAAAAATGCGGTCAGTGCCAGTTATTTAAAATTAGTTAAAGTTGACCCATCCCAGCCGCAGCCTTCAGTTTGGGAACAAGCAAATCCCGAAGAACTTGTTAGCGCACAATACAATGCACCTTTTCCTTTTGCCAATGCGATCGCCGTCCTAGATATTACCAAAATTCCCGCAACTCGAGGGGCATTGACTCAACCCCCAACCGCCGACAAACAGCCGCTAGTATTTAGTAGAGTAACAAGCAAGCTGTGCGTCAACCGAGACTTCGAGACAGATTACTATGAGCATTGGATAGACAAACTCCAAGCTTCCAAAACTATTCACCGCAAAAATTGGGAGTGGGTTGTCATGTCTCAAGCTTTGAATGAAAGAGGATTTCTCAAACCCGGAAAAAAAGGCATGGGTTTTGCGGTTGGTAACGAACCGCTACCGTCAGCATTCGCTTCTTTAGGGTGCGAAATTGTCGCCACCGACCAAAATTACGACATTCCGGAAGCCCAGGAACACTGGGCCACAACAGATCAACTTTGTCGCGGCAAACAAGCACTTAATGAAAAGCAAATCTGCCCGCCAGAAACCTTTGACAAACTTGTCAGCTTCCGCGAAGTTGACATGAATAATATCCCCGAAGACTTAAAGCAAGGTGAGTTCGATTTTATTTGGTCTTCCTGTGCCTTTGAGCATATAGGTTCGATCGAACACGGACTCAGATTTGCCAAAGAATCTCTGAAATGCTTAAAGCCCGGCGGTATGGCAATTCATACAACAGAGTTCAACTGTTCATCAAATGAAGGAACCTTAAACACAGACAATTTAGTATTCTTCAGACACAGAGACATTCAGCGTTTAATCAGCGAACTAACAGCCGAGGGATATCGCGTAGAACCTCCAGATTACTGGATGGGCGACAGCAAATACGATTTGACGCCGATGAAAGATCTTAGCAATCAATGGGCACCGCACCTGAAAATAGAATTGGGCGGTTACATTGCAACTTCCTTGCTTTTAATAATCCACAAACCCCAGGAAATATCTGCCGAATCTTACCCGCCAGTCTATGCGTATAGCGAAAAACAGCAGGAGTTGATCAAGATTTTTTATGACATATCCGTACTGGGATACGGACACTACGATTCGCGTTCTCGAACCGGTGTTGCCAGAGTCATCGAGAATATCGCATCGGGTTTAATTGCCTCGAAAGAGTTGGATTTATCTTTTTGCGCGACTAATTCTTGGTACGCCGTGAAGTCTTGCCTGGATTACTTGCAGACTCAGCCGAATTTTCGCGGGATACCTTTGGCTCACTCCAGCTTTTTCAAAAACTTTGAAAGCAAATTAATGGAGCTTTACAAGATGTTAGAAAACCGGGAAAAAATCTTCCCGGAACACAGCCAAGAACCCCAATCCAAACTTTTAACAGACAACTTAAAAAAATACCTCTCAAATTCGATCGGCATTTCAAAGCAACGCAGCCATTTAATCGACCAGGAGAGCTTGAGCGAAGCCGATATTTTCCACGCGACATTCTATCAGATTCCCAACCAAGCACGCGAGTGCAAAAAAGTCAAAAAAATTGCCACTGTTTACGATTTGATTCCCATCCTATTGTCGCAGTTATTTATCGGTAAAAATGATGAGGATTATCAGAGAATGCAGGCATCTTTAAACAGCTTAACGGCCGAGGATTACATTCTCTGCATATCTCAAGCCACCAAAAACGATTTGCTAAATCACGTCAAACTCAACCCGGAAAGAGTTTTGGTAACTCATCTCGCGGCAAATACCGCTTTATTTTACCGCTGTAACGATGCGGAAAATATGGCATCTGTCAAGCACAAATACGGCATTCCCGACGCACCGTATATCTTGGGTGTCAGCACATTAGAACCTCGGAAAAACCTCGAACACGTCATCCGCTGTTTCGCAAAAGTCGTGCAGCAACAAGGTATCAAAGACCTCAACTTAGTTTTAGTCGGTGCCAAAGGTTGGGAGTACGAAAAAATATTTCAAGAAATTGCTAACTTCGGTCTCTCAAAAGACCGTATCATTATAACTGGCTATGTAGCTGATGAAGATTTAGCCGTCATCTACAGCGGTGCGATGGTTTTTGTTTACCCGTCGCTGTATGAAGGTTTCGGTTTGCCGCCTTTAGAAGCAATGCAGTGCGGGATTCCTGTGCTCACCTCGAATAATTCATCGTTTCCCGAAGTAGTCGGCGATGCGGGAGTTATGCTTAATCCGACAGATGCTGACGGACTTTGCCACAGCATCCTAACACTGTACCGTACACCTGCTTTGCGGCAAGAAATGTCTTTAAAGTCGCTAGCACAAGCGAAAAAGTTTAGCTGGGAAAGGTGCACTCAGGAGACAATTGCTGCTTACAAAACAGCTTTGTCTGGTTGAGAAATCCCAGCAGGTTGACTGCGTAATTCCAGTCTGTCATTCGCAAGTGTGGCGAAGAATCTCAACCCTTTTCAACACCGCCATTGAGTGCGTAAGTCCTGTAAGTGTACGAAGCGAGTTAACCGAGTATGTCAATTGCACGGGAGAATCAAATTAAAGTTATTTACGATATCTCTGTCCTCGGACAGGGACACATGCACCAGCGCGCTAGAACCGGCATTTTTAGAGTTGTTGAAAGTATTGCTGAGAATTTAGCAAACTCGAAAGAATGCGATTTGTTATTTTGTGTCAGTCAGTATTTGCATTTGTTGGATGCGAGTTTCGATTATCTGGAAACGAATCCAAAATTAGCGGGTATTCCCCTGCTGCATTCGAGCTTTGCCAGGGTTTTTTACAGGCAGCTACTCGATGTTTACAATATGCTGGGTCTTCAAATCCAAGCAAATGAGGCGGGCAATGCTGTCGCGGAAAAAGCTGTTTTTGACCATTTGAAGAACAATTTACAAAATGCCGTTCAAATCATGGGTGGTTCCTGTGTTCCGGTAGATGCTAATAATTTAGAGTCAGCAGATATTTTTCACTCGCCCTACGATGAAATCCCTGTTTGGGCAAAGCAAACAAGTAAAGCTCAGATTTTTTTGACTATCTATGACTTGATTCCTATTTTGTACCCGCAGTTTCTGCTGAGCGAGCAAATCCCTTTACTTTACAAAAAAACCTTAGCAAGCATCTCTCAAAAAGATTGGGTGATTTGCATATCGCATTGTACTAAGAATGATCTTTGCAACTATCTAAAAATTGACGAATCGAGAGTTATTGTCACTCACTTAGCTGCGGAACCGAGTATATTTTATCCTTGTCGCGATACTGCAAAGATTGCCTCGATTCGCAGCAAATACGGGATTCCTGATACGGGTTACATTTTGAGTTTGGGTACGCTAGAACCTCGGAAAAATATAGACCACGCTATCCGCTGTTTTGCTCAACTGATTCAGGAACAAAAAATCAAAGATTTGTATCTGGTGTTAGTGGGGACTCCGGGGTGGAAATATGACAAAATTATGGCAGAAGTTTCCAAGCAGGGTTTATTGAAAGAGCGGATAATTTTTACTGGATACGTGCCAGAATCAGATTTGGCAGCTCTTTACAGCGGTGCTTTAGCTTTTGTATATCCTTCTTTTTACGAAGGTTTTGGTTTGCCGCCTTTGGAAGCGATGCAGTGCGGAGTACCGGTGATTACCTCAAATACATCTTCGCTTCCCGAAGTAGTTGGGGAAGCGGGAATTATGGTAGATCCAAAAGATACCGACGCGCTTTGTCATAGTATGCTAGAAATCTACAACAAATCATCGCTGCGAGAAAGTATGTCTTCCAAATCTTTGGCACAAGCTAAACTTTTTAGCTGGCAAAGGTGTACTGACGAAACTATCGCTGCTTATCGAACTGCTTTATCGTAATTTTACAGGAAACTCACTAATCATGAAAATAGTTATTGACGGCATATTTTTTCAAAGCCAGCAAAAAAGTGGGATTGCTCGCGTTTGGCAGTCTTTGATGGAAGAATGGGTAAAAAGCGGTTTCGCTGAGCATATAGTAATGCTGGATCGCGCAGGCACTGTACCGAAGATTGCCGGCATTCAATATCGCTCGATTCCGGTTTACGATTACAACAAAACCGATGCTGACAAACAAATGTTGCAGCAAATGTGCGATCGAGAAAATGCAGATTTATTTGTTTCTACCTACTATACAACACCCATTTCGACGCGATCGGCATTTGTCGCCTACGATATGATACCCGAAGTTACGGGAGGCGACCTGAATAATCCCATGTGGCGAGAAAAACATCATGCTATCCGCCAAGCATCTTCCTACATCGCCATTTCCCAAAGCACGGCCCGCGACTTAGTAAAGTTTTTCCCCGAAATATCTCCCGCATCAATTACTGTCGCTCACTGCGGCATTCAAAAACATTTTTATCCTTCTAATCTAGCAGAAATAGAAGCATTTAAAACTGCACACCGGATTGATAAACCCTACTTTTTGATAGTGGGAGAAAGATTGGGATTCAACGGTTATAAAAATACGATCGCTTTTTTTCAAGCTTTATCGAGACTCAGCAGCAAGTCGGGATTTGATGTTGTTTGTACTAGCGGTCAACCTTCGCTAGAACCTAAATTACAACCGTACACTGCTGGTGTAAACGTCCATCTGCTGTATTTGGGCGACGCTGAATTAAGAGCAGCTTACTCGGGTGCGATCGCCCTCATATTTCCCTCAAGATATGAAGGTTTCGGACTGCCAATATTGGAAGCAATGACTTGCGGTTGTCCCGTCGTCACTTGCCCCAACAGCTCGATTCCAGAAGTAGCAGGCGAAGCAGCATTTTATGTAGGTGAAAATGATGTTAATGCACTGGGAAATGCCCTGCTTGATGTGCAGAAACCGGATATTCGCAACTCGTTAATTGCTGCCGGACTTGGACAATCCCGCAAATTTTCTTGGTCAAAAATGGCAACAACAGTTAGTTCAGCGTTGATGCAAGCCTGCGGGAGCGAACATAAAATCTCGGCAAAATCGCCGCAAAATTCAATCTTATTGTCAAGCATTATCGAGGAATACCAGAAAAATTCCGCTGATTTATCTGCACTAGAAAATGTCCGCCAAGCTAGAAAACAAATTGCTGCAATTTGGCTTAGCTTACCAGCCGAACAAGTTGCAAATGCCTTTGCCGGCGAAGCAGGCAAACAGCACCAAGCGCTGCTGACCAGCGACATTAGATATGAACCGCTAACTGATACAGAAGAGACTTTGGTGAGCGAATTAGTCGCCAATGTGGCGAAAGGATTTAACGAGCCAAAAGCCATCAATTACCTGCTCGCAGCCATGCTGTACCGACGGGCAGACCAATTGCCGATCAAGTACGAGCGCGCTACAGTGCCTAATTGGTTCGCCAACGAATATCTCAAATTCATGTTTACTTGTCCGAACGTATTTCAAACCAGAGGAGAAGCAGACACTTACTATCAATTCATCCAAGGCTGGATTGATTACTTACATACTAATTTGTTCAAAAATGCAGATTCGCCACTTTGGCAGAATATTGCTTTGTTGTTCGCGCAAGTTGCCAACTTTATCCCGCTTTATTTTACCACGGCAAACCTACGCGATATTTACACCAAACGGGCGGAAATTATTGAGTTTTCGCTCAAAAATCGCGGCAGTTCAATTGATTGTATATTCCCGGCGCGATCGCCAAATCGGACAAAAATCCGTGTGGGCATCATCAACGACCATTTCGTGCCGCAAACCGAAACCTTCGCCACAATCCCGGTTTTCGAGCATTTAAACCGCAACGAGTTCGAGATATACCTGTACGCGCTCAACACCAGCGGCCACCAATTAGAACAATACTGTCAAAGTCGCGCCGACAAACTGGTTGCACTTCCGAAAGACTTTGCATCGCAAGTCCAAACAATCCGCGCCGACGACTTAGATATCCTGTTTTTCGGTACGAATTTAACAGCTATTAACAAACCGCTGACTTCACTAGCAATGCACCGTTTAGCGCGGGTACAAACTACATCTTTCTGTTCCCCGACAACCACCGGAATCCGGCACATGGATTACTACATCGCAGGTCAATTTACTGCGCCGGATGCTAGTTATCAAGAACAATATCGCGAACAGTTGGCTGTTCTTCAAGGCAGCGGTTTTTGTTTCACATACGCAACAGAATCGGAAGTAGCTACAGTTAAACCTACCCGCCAAAGTCTGGGGATTTCAGACAATACAACCGTTTTTATCTCCGGCGCTAACTTCTACAAAATTCTGCCGGAGTTGAGGGAGAGTTGGGTGAAAATTCTAGCTGCTGTACCCGATTCAATCTTGATTTTATATCCCTTCGGGCCGGCTTGGACTCGCACCTATCCAGCGACACCTTTTGTCAACAATCTGAATGCTGTTTGCGCTAAATACGGGGTCAATAACAACCGCTTGCGGTTCGTAAAACAACTGCCTAGTCGCGCGGATGTGAAAGAATTTTTGCAGCTAGCAGATGTTTATCTCGATTCCTATCCTTATGCTGGGGCAACATCGTTAATTGATCCTTTGCAAGTAGGATTGCCGGCGGTGGTTGTGGAAGGAAATGCTTTGCGGTTCCGCCAAGGTTCGGCGATGCTGCGGGAACTGCAAATGCCTGATTTAATTGCGTACGACGAAGCATCTTACATTCAGCTAGCCGTTACCCTCGGCACTAACCCGCAATTGCGGCAGCAAAAACGGCAGGAAATTCAGCAAAAAATGCAAGCTAATCCGGCTTGTTTTGACAGTGTGGCATACTCTGGGGCGATCGGCAAATTATTCCAAGAACTGTTTTGCCAATGGCAAACCAGCCACCTGGAAGCATCGCGAAACTTACAGGATAGCATTCCCAAGCAGCCAGATTTGGACGAGATTCTCTCGAATGCCCTCAAGCTTTACCAACGAAACTCCTCAAACATTTCAGCAATATCCGAACTGCGTCAAATCCGCAAACAAATCGCTGATTTTTGGCTGAACCTTCCCACTGAAAACCTGGAAACCGCTTACAAAAGCGCTTCAGGTAACAGCTATAAAATCCTGCTAAAAAGCGATTTCCAACGTCAACCGATGATCGAAAGCGAACAAATATTTTTGCAGCAATTAACCCAGATTAGCAAAGGATTAGTGCATCCCAAAGCTGTCAACGCCTTACTCGCGGCGATGCTGTATTTCCCGCCGGAAACTATGCGAATTCCCGCCGCTCGCAACCGTTTGCCGCACTGGTTAATTGGGGATTACGAACAAGTTTTTGAGACGGAAGCCGCCGCCAAGTCTGATTCAACTTCTGACTTGCTCGCTCAATACATTCAATCCCGGCAATTTGTGAATCAACTGTTAGGATGCGTCAATCTTTACCGCATTGATCCGTCAGACGAATCGGTAGTTTTGGAACTCCGCCAAATCAGGAAACAAATGGCTGATTTTTGGCTGACTGTTCCTTCGGAGAAACTAGAAAATTTTTACCGAGGACAAGTTCGCAAGGGATATCAAGCAATTCTTAGCTGCGGCTTGCAAGCAGAATCGATGACTGAAGTCGAACAGCAGTTTTTGCACAAATTGACTGAAATTAGCAAAGGGTTGGTGCAGCCTCAAGCTATCAATGCTCTGCTGGGGGCAATGCTGTATTTTGTACCGGGTAAAATGCGGGTTCCCGATGCTCGCACCCGCTTACCCCAGTGGTTGCTTGAAGATTACGAAAAGGTGTTTGAAAGCGCATTGGCGACCACAGAACAAACAGTGATCCAACAAGATTATATGCCGCAGTTTCTCAATGAATTAACTGCTGCCGTCAATCTCTATGAAATTGACCCGACGGATGAATTGGTAATAGCAGATTTGCGGCATATTCGCAAGCAAATTGCCGATTTGTGGCTGAGCGTTTCCGGCGAACAAGTAGAAGTTTTGTACCGGAGCGATTTGGGCAAGGGTTACAAAGCAATTCTGGGCAGCGGGTTTATTAACGAGCCGCTGAATGAGAGCGATCGCGAGTTTTTTAACTCGTTGGTTGTTGAGTTGAGTAAAGGGTTTGAAGGGCCGAAAGCTGTGAATAATTTGTTGGCGGCGATGCTGTATTGTCGCCCTGGACAGTTGCGGGTTCAGGATGCGAATACTTGTTTGCCTCCGTGGTTGTTGGCGGATTACGAGAAGTTGGTTGGGGGTGCGGTAAAGGTTGCTGTTGGGTGAAAAAGTGCGTTAGCGAAGCCCTCGAAGAGGATCGCGCTGCTGTTTACATCGGTACTATTCACTGGTATAATATCTAAAATTACTACCGAAGTTTCCATTTTCTTCTACAACAGATGAACAGCACCAGCGATCGAGACTCCAATTCCAACAGCAGTTCGGATGCAGGAGCGATCGCCCGCAAGGATATTTCAGCGCTCAACCGCCAAGCTGCTGTATATTTTACTCAGGGGAAGTTTGCAGAAGCGATCGCACTTTGCCATCAAGTCATCATCATCAAACCGGATTGCGCTTTAGCCTACGACATTCTGGGTGCTGCTCTCATGTCACAGAAAAAAGCAGCCCCGGCTATTCGCTCGTTTTCTCAAGCCCTAGCAATCAATCCTAACTCAGCACAAATCCTTGCTAAATTAGGCTATTGTTTGGTTGCAGAGGGGCGACTGGATGAAGCAATAACTACTTACCAAAAAGCCCTTCAGTTAAACCCGAATTGGGCTGATGTTTATTTGAGAATGGGCAAGGTATTGAGTCAGCAAAACCGCTGGGAGGAAGCTTTAGATTGTTGGCTTAAAGTTGCTCAAATCGCTCCGACAAGCATTAGTTCCCAGTCATTCTTAGAGTTAGGAAATTTTCATTTTACTCAAGGTAAATTAGATATGGCGAGCGCTTGTTACCGCCAGTCGATTTCTCATAAACCCGACTGTAAGTTGAGTTACTTAAACTTAGGAGTTGTCCTCAAAAAGCAAGGAAAAATCCCAGAAGCGATCGCTACTTGGATTCAACTCCTTCAAATTTTGCCGTCTGTGGACGAAGCTTACTACTATTTATTCAAATTATTTACACATTTAGGTAGAAAAGATGAGGCTATGGCTTGTTACTACAGCGCAATTCCTGTGCACCTAATTCGTGAATTTTGCCCTTCTAGCCTCGATAGTCAGTTAGTTACCTCTACATCAAAGGCGAAAATACCTGTTCTATCCCCGCAATTTCTACCCAGCGAAAACCTTGACTCTAATTCCCCAGCAAGTGAGGGTGAAAACGCACAACCATTTGTAGCTGTTATCCCTAACGGACGTGCTTGGGGAGATAAATTTACTCGGGCCGTCATTACTTCAGACGATCGGCTGTTAGAGGATATATCTACAGGTAGTCCCAGTTTGATTATCTCTTCAGATCGGTTGCCTCCCCCGGTTGCAATTGAAGGAACAGTAGCTTTTTTCGCGAAAAACTACTGTCACAATTATTATCACTGGATGTTTGAGTTTTTGCCACAGATGGAATTGCTCCGCCGATCGGGTATAGATATAGGTAGTATCGATAAATTTGCTGTCAATCATTGTTGCTTCCCGTTTCAGAGAGAAACAGTCAGCTTGTTGGGTATTCCGTTAGAAAAAATTGTAGAAATCGATAATAATAATAATCACATTCAAGCTCGTCAATTACTGGTGAGCACTGTCATCAGAGAAAGTACAAAATGGGCCTGCGATTTTCTCAGAAGAGAATTTTTAAATGATTCCATCATTGGCTTGCAGAAAAAACAGCGAATTTTTATATCTCGCAAAGAAAGACGCAGAGTGATTAATGAAGATGAATTAGTGGCATTTTTAAGTAAGTTTGGCTTTAAGAGTCTCGCGCCCGAATCACTGTCTGTTGCCGAACAAGTATCGCTGTTTGCTGCTGCTGAAGTTGTAATCGGAGTTCACGGTGCGGCTCTGACTAACACAGTGTTTTGCAGTCCAGGTACTAAAGTTATAGAAATATTTGCACCGGATTATGTCAACCCTTGTTACCGCAAACTTAGCAGTCAAGTTGGTCTCGAATACTGGGAATTTATCGGCGAAAGGGTTCTCGATCTTGACTCGCACAACCAGCAGGAGGGAGGGGAGAAAATTCACTACGTATTTGAAGATATTTTAGTCAATATTGCTGCGTTATTAAATATGATGAAATTGGCAGGTGCGATCTAGCCACCCTAAATGATTCCTGTAGCTTCTTCCAGGCAGAGCCTGGAAATTAAAAAAGGTTAATTCAATTCAACACCAGTTCTGGCTGCTGAGTCTCAAACAAAGGGCTAGTTACCTGACGCAGCAGCACTGTTTCTAAACTGCCTTCTACTACATTTGCTGCTTCTATTTCCAACTCGCCCCACAATAGCCGATCGCCTTGATTGGGAATTTTACCTAAATTGTGGATCACGAATCCGGCGATTGTTTGGTACGCTTGGTTAGTTGGCAAGTTTAATCCCAGTTTTTCGTTAACTGCTGTCACTTCCCAATTGCCAGAAATGAGTGCCGAATGAGCATCTTTTTGAACGAAAGTTGCCTGGGAAGATGACAGCAGCGGTTGAGACTCTTTACTGGTAATCCAACCAGTCAGCAGCCACACGGTACCGTTGAGAATTACTAGCAGCGGCCACAGTAATTTTGAGCAGAGTTCGAGGGCCGGCATCAGCAGCAAAGCGGTACGTTCTGGGGCGTGGGTTGCTAATACTTTGGGGATGAGTTCTCCTAAGACTATTTCTACGTAAGTTACTAAGATAAAAGCTACGGGAACTGCGATCGAATGAGCAGTCAGCACGGCCGGCAAATGACCGATCGGCAATTTCTCGATCCACGGTTCGATCCAGTGTACAGTCGCTCCCTCACCCAACCAACCCAGCAGCAAACTCCCTGCTGTTGTGCCAGTTTGAGTCACAGACAGGTAATGCGGTATGTTGTTTTGAGCTTGGTGGACGAGTTGGGCGGTTTTAGCGGTTGGGCGATCGTCCAAGTGGGCAAGTTGGCGGATTTGATGGCGATCGGCTGATACTAATGCTAGTTCGGACGCCACAAAAAAGGCGATTAAAAGTGTTAAGCCCACCAACATTGCTAACCTCAGCATTGTTTGAGCGACTTCTACTTCCAGGCAAGTAAGGTTGTTCAAAATAGATATCTAATATGATAGATGTTTTAAGTTAATTCTTTTATTTTAGCTTGGGATTCAGATATGTTTATCCCCCGACATTTCGGATATCCCCACTACCCTTATTCGTAGGTGCACCGAGGCGCACCTTACCCGTAGAACTTGCAAACTCTTTCTCTTCTCTTCCTTCGCGCCCTTCGCGTCTTCGCGGTTCGTTTTAACTGAGATATTGCACCATTCTCAATTACTTGTTTAGGAACAGGCATCTTGCCTGTTCTTGACAATGGTGCAAGATGTGAGTAAAAAAATCTAATTCACAAAGCCGGAACTCATTGCTGTATCAACTCTCCCTTACTCCCCTGAGCGAGTTAATTTCCGTAAAAGTCTGCACCGGATCGGACTTCAATCCGCCTTGAATGTAATTCAACTTCACTTCTTCTAACAAATCCGACAGCAGCGACTGCAATTCCGCGAGAGTTTTCTCATCTTGCAATTCCCGTCGCAAACTTTGATTAAATTCTTGGCTGAAATTATCGAGAATTTTTCTACCTTTATCGTCTTCATAAGTAGTAGCTACCACATCCACAGCAGTTTGAGCCAAATAATTCGCTAACTGTTCCGTCATCTCCGTCGGCAAAATGTTAATCGGAGAGAAAGTTTGCAGGATTTGATAGAAATCCGACTGTTTGATTGTTGTTTCCAAATTGTGGTGCAGCAAATCTTCCAAATCCGGTTGCACCTGCGGCAAAACTTTGTAAATTGTCAGATCCAAAATCCGCTTGGTAATTTGTTCGATCGTATTTTCTTGATTGACGTGAAGGTACGGCTGCTGCGCCAGCAACATCTGCGCCGCGTCGCCCTGTTTGATCGAACTTTTAGCTTGATTGATAAACCGCACCATCATGTATTCCGACATCGTATTGGCTAAATAAGCCACCGGTTCGTAGGTAACTTGAGTAACTACGCGATCGAGATTTACCAAACCCGACTTGTGCAGCCGCACCAATACCGGCAGAATCCGCCACCCCTGCCAAATCGGGATCACCAGAAACACTTCATACCAGCGCCTCAGCACAAAATTAAACCAAGTTACCCCCGGTTTACGGCGGGTGTGGAACAGACTTTTAATCAAAAATTCCGCCCCAAAAAAACCGATAAAAAACGTATCAATTCGCCAAAACTGGTCAGCGCTTTTCAAATATTCGGGATTTTGCAAACTCGAATCAATGCCTTTAATCGGGTCATAAATTTTAACTAAACCCGGAAAATAGCTCTGATAAACAGGACGCAACTGAAGGTAACTGAAATGGAAAAGCACCAGCAAGAAATTGACCACCGCTACTAATGCGCTCATTTTGGCCCAAGAAATTGCTTTTTTGGACATTTTTCCCTCGGTGTTGTTAACTGTTGTGTGGGAATCTGACATAAAAATAATCTTCCGAATTTGCTACTCGATAAATCTATCTTGTGGCTGAGGCTAAAAGACTCTTAACCTAGTATAATTCCTTATACTCAAAGTATAAGGAAACCAAATGCCGTGAAATTAAAAACAGTCATATCGCTGCTCAAAGAAACTTTTACTGAATGGCAAGAAGATAAAGCCCCAACCTTAGCCGCCGCCCTAGCCTATTACACAGTCTTCTCCCTAGCCCCGCTGCTAATTATCGTAATTGCGATCGCCGGTTTAGTCTTTGGTGCAGACGCAGCCCAAGGTCAAATCGTCGCCCAACTCCAAAGCTTAATCGGGAAAGATGGGGCCGAAACCGTCCAAGAACTAATCCTCAAAGCCTCCGAACCAAAGTCGGGAATGATTGCTACTTTAATCGGTATCGCTACACTTTTGTGGGGGGCTTCCAATGTGTTTACTAATCTCAAAGAAGCCCTCAATACTATTTGGAATGTTTCACCGCCTCCTGGACGCGGGATCTGGGGATTTCTGCAAGATCGCGTATTGTCTTTTGCAATGATTTTAGGCATAGGCTTTCTACTGCTAGTATCTTTAGTAATTAGTGCCATTTTAGCCGCCGTTAGCTATTGGTTGAACGGCTTGCTGCACTTACCAGTCGGCATTTGGCAGGTTGTGGACTTTGCTCTCTCCTTTGGCGTAGTTACGCTGCTTTTTGCCTTAATTTACAAACTTTTGCCCGATGTCAATCTTGCCTGGAATGATGTTTGGATCGGCGCCGCCATCACCTCAGTGCTATTTACGATCGGCAAATCCTTAATTGGAGTTTACCTAGGTGGTAGCGGTATTGCCTCTACCTACGGTGCTGCTGGCTCGTTCGTGATTATCTTACTTTGGATCAATTATTCGGCTCAGATTCTCTTCTTAGGTGCTGAGTTTACTCAAGTTTGGGCTAACCGCTACGGTTCCCTGATGCTGGCAAAACGCAAAAATTTGCTCAGCATTCAAGCTGAGGAATCCTCCGGGCCCAAACACCGGTAGAATTCTTAATATTAGATACAAAAAAATGCGATCGCTCGCTTTTGAGCCAGCCGGATGCCAGTACCTTGAAACCTATGTCAGTTGGGATGGCGAGGTCTGTCGAATCACTAAATTTTAGACTCAAACCATCGCCCAATCTGCCCGTGAACTTGACCGGGCGAACACTTAGTAGTATCACTGGATATGGTTGAAACCAGTTTATCTTGATCCCTATCGCTGCCCTTCGGTGATGACCGAAAAATTTGAAGTTTGCGATCGCCCCGAAAGAGATTTGTTTCCTTGCCAGTCCCCAATTTCAACAGTGAAACCAATCTCAAGTCCACAAACTGGGATATTTCAACCTGAACTGATATCAGGAGGTACTTTTGTACGCATCAAAACATCTGGGAAGCCACCTGCTCCCTATGTCAGACATGGAGCTAATTCGCCTGTGGGTAAACCGCAAACCCCCCCGCAACCGGCGCTTTAGCTGGCAGGCGGCCAACCATTTTCGAGTGTTTGTCGCAAAACCGCTGGCACAAGTTACTCTGACAGATGTGGAGACTTTCGCCAGAGCGATGAGATCTCGGAAACTTCCACCGCGTTTCTACCAGCAAACCTTGCTAGCGCTGAAATCGCTGTTCGCCTTCGGCCAGCAAACGAAAATTTTGCCCGCAACACTCCCCCTTCACCGGTGGCCGGTTCTGCGCCGGAATCACTCCAAACTCCTTCGTTTTCAACTCTCTTGGGGTTTCTTAATCTGTTTGTGCTTTTTCTTGGGTCGAATGACGCCGAGGCTGTTGTGGGGACAATCGGTCTCGGCAGGAAGCTCGCCCGCCCCGAAACGCCTGCAGGAAGTTGCGGCGCTCGATTCACCAGACAAACGAGAGGATAACATCGATCGCGATCGAGCACCAGAAACTGCAACCCTGAATTCACCAGCTCCCAGACAGGATAGCAGACTCGATAGCATCAGCCCGGAACGTCGAGTCAAAGCCTTTCTCGACACCATCGCAGCCGCCGAAGGAACCGCTAGCCCCGACGGCTACCGCACCCAGTACACCGGTACAAAATTTGTCAGCTTTCAAGATCATCCCAGGGAAATGAGGTGCGGCCGCCGCTATGGCAAAAAACTCTGTTCCGACGCAGCGGGGCGATATCAGTTTCTCAGCACCACTTGGGACAGATTTGCTAAAAAATTTGGTGTCCGCGATTTCAGCCCTCAAAATCAAGATTTGATGGCTATAGAGTTAATCCGAGAAAAAGGCGCATTAGAAGATATAGAAGCGGGTCGATTGGAGTCAGCAGTCAGAAAACTCGCTTACATCTGGCCTTCTTTTAGGCGTTATGGCGGTTCCGTGGAATCGTCGATGCCCAAACTCGAAGCAATGTACCTGCAAAATTTGGGGATTTACCGGCAAGGATTGGTTGTTAGAAATTAGTCAACAGTTCCAGGACAAGTTTAGATTGGGGTTGGGCAATTTTGGATTAAATTTTGACATCCAAAATTGAAAATGGGGGAGTTATGGGTGATGTCTATTCTTCGGAAATTTAAAAATTAGGCTAATTTTCCATCTTCCATGTGAAGGATGCGATCGGCAATATCCAAAATTCGGTTATCGTGGGTTACTAACAAAATAGTACAACCCTGCTCTTTGGCAAGTTGCTGCATCAAATTCACCACTTCGCGACCGGATTTGCTGTCCAGGGCGGCTGTCGGTTCGTCCGCTAAAACAATTTGCGGTTGACTGACCAAAGCGCGGGCGATCGCAACTCTTTGTTTCTGTCCTCCCGACAAATCATCTGGATAATAGTTAATCCGCTGTTCCAGCCCTACTAACTCTAGCATTTTTGCAGAGCGATCGCGCATTTGGGAACGCGACAAATTCCCGTGAACTTCCAAACCCATCTGCACGTTTTGCAGCGCCGTCAAACTGCGGTGTAAATTGTGCGCCTGAAAAATATAACCAATTTTGCGCCGCGCCTTTACCAATTGGTCTGCACTCGCTTTGCACATTTCTTGACCGATAATTTTGAGACTTCCCGATTGACCTGATCTCAGTCCGCCAATCAAAGTTAAAAGCGTAGTTTTTCCCGAACCGGAAGGCCCCGTCATCAGCACGATTTCACCTGCATTAATGTCGAGATCAATGTCAAAAAGTACCTGTTTTCGCAGTTGACCTTGACCAAAGTAGTGGTTGAGTTGGTGCGCGGAAATTATAGGTGCAGGAATCTGTAATGCGTTGGTTGTCGGGTAGAGAGTAGTAGAGTTCATAACTTTTTGATTTGAGGTTTGAAGTTTTAAACTTAATCGTTTTTGCCGCCGATAATGCAGAGGGAAAACAAGAGAATGATTACAAAAAATATGGGTGTATTCAGGACTTTATACAAAATTTTGCTTTAATACCCCCTTTATTCTTTATTCTCTTAGAGAGGGACTTAGTTTGTCTAGTAGCGGTTTCAACCGCCGAATCCTATAAACTGATTCATTTTCCCTTAAAACATATCTGCCGGATCGGCGGCTTGCAGCTTGCGAGTAGCAATTGCTCCCGAAATAGTGCACATAATCACGTTCAAAAGTAATACTATAAATGCTCTAAGCAGCGTCATATAAAGCGGTAAATTTGTGGCTTGGCGGGTTAAAGAGTAAAGTCCGAAAGAAACTCCTACTCCTGGCAAAAAACCGAGGACGGAAAGAATTAGAGCTTCTTCAAAAACGATGCCCAGTAAATAAACATTGCGGTAGCCCATCGCTTTAAAAGTAGCGTATTCTCCCATGTGGTCGCTGACATCGGTTGAGAGAACTTGATAAACAATAATCACACCAACTACAAAACCCATCGCGACGCCTAAATTAAACACAAAGCCGATCGCAGTATTCTTAGCCCAATAGTTTTTCTCAAAATCGATAAATTCTTGTTTGGTTAATACCTTGACATCCGGCGGCAAATATGCTTTCAAAACTTGTTGAACTTCCACGGGGTCAGCACCCGGTTGCAGTTGAATTAATCCGGCATTAACACTCGCGGCATTTTGTCTCGCAAACAGGCGCAGGTAATTTTGATCGCTAGTCATCAAAATACCATCGGCGGCAAAAGATGCTCCAACTGTGAATAAACCGCTGACGTTAATCGTGCGTCGCTCGACCTCAGCTTTAACGGCTTTGCCTCGATCGATTTGGGCGATCGTTTTTTGGTAATCTCCCCTAGAAGCTCGATCGAACAACACGGTATCCGGCAATTTAATCGCGTTCAAATTTTGGTTAACTTCGGGAAGCGCAAACGCAGGGCGATTCGGATTGAAACCCACCACCATCAGCGACGTTTCGCGCCGAGTTTCGGGATTTTTCCAGTTAGCAATTTTCACGTAAAGCGGCTCGGCTGATTTCACGCCCGGTACGTTCATTGCTTGATACAATCTGCGCCTGGGGAAGGAAGACAAATTAATCAAATTTCGCGCTTGGGGGTGAATCAAAACTAAGTCTGTTTCCAAGCTTTGATGCAGCCGCGTATTGCTGGTGTAAAGCGCATTTTGAAAGCCTAACTGCATGAACATCAAAACGTCAGCAAAGGCAATTCCTGCTACTGCAACGAGCATTCGCCCTTTGTCGTGGCTCAGTTGCAGCCATCCGAGGGAAGTTCTGCGTCTTAACTGTTGTAATGGTTTTATGAGTCCAATCATACTATTTTAGATTTGGGATTATTGATGGTTTACTCTCTTCGTACAGAAAGAATATGTGATTATTGAACCGCGAAGACGCGAAGGACACGAAGGAAGAGAGAGGAAGAAGTAGAGAGTTTTCTACCGGGAAGAAAGGAACATTTTTTACTTAATCTTTAATTTCCCCGATCGCCACTTTGACTTGCAAATTGGTGAATCCCGCTACTTTCTGACTGGAAGCTTCGTCTAAGCGCACTTTTACTTCGACAATTCGACTATCAATATTCGCAGAAGGATCGGTGTTAACAATGTTTTGCCGCTGCACTTGCAAACCAATATGTTCGACAGTTCCCCGCAATTCACCAGTCAAAGCATCGCTAGTAATTTTGGCGGTTTGTCCAAGGCGTACTTTGTCCACATCGCTTTCGTAGATTTCCGCAACAGCCAGCATCTCGCGAGTTTGTCCGAGTTCGACAATGCCGTCGTTTCCTACCCTTTCCCCCGGATGCGTGTGAATTTTCAGGACTTGGGCGTCTCTGGGAGCACGGATGTAAGCTAGATCCAGATTGGCTTTGGCTTGTTTGGCTGCTGAAGCGGCGGAACTGACTTCGGCGGCGGCTGCTGCTATGTCAACGGGACGCACTTCGGCGATGCGATCGAGATTTGCTTTGGCTTCGTCGATTTGCTGTTGTCGAGATTGCTCAACTTGGCTGAGTTTGGCTTGCGCTTCGTTAATCTGCTGTTGGCGAGATTGTTGAATTTGATTTAGTTTGGCTTGGGCTTCGTTAATTTGTTGTTGGCGGGATTGGCGAATTTGATTCAGTTTTGCCTTTCCTTCGTTGATTTGCTGTTGGGCTGTTTCGGCGGCGAGGCTTTTGCTGTCGCTAGTTGAGGCGGAAATTGCTCCCTGTTCATACAGTTGGGAGTAGCGCTGATCCTCGCTTATGGCGTTGCGGAGTTCGGCTTGTAGACGGGCAATTGTGGCTTGTTGGGTTTGAATTTCACCTTGTTGTTCGGCCCTCAACCGCGCAATTGTGGCTTGTTGCGCTGCAATTTCGGTGCTGCGATCGATTTCTAGACGGGCAACGATCGCCTGTTGCGCTGTGATTTCGTTGCTGCGATCGGCCATTATGCGGGCAATGGTGGCTTTCTGGGCTTGAATTTCGCCGTTTTTGGCTCCTGCTTTCACTTTTGCTAGATTTGCCTCGGCGACGCGCACTTGTTCTTGAGCTTGGTCGAGGGCGGCTTGCTGGCGATCGCGGCTGTCCAAAATTGCGATCACCTGACCTGTTTTCACCCTGTCTCCTTCTTTGACTAAGAGTCGATCGATCCGGTTTCCTTCGGCTGCACCGGAGGCGGAGACTTTAATTACTTCTCCTCTGGGTTCGAGTCGCCCCAAGGCTGTAACTGTTTTTAATTGGGATGCTGTGACGGCTGCTGCTGCGGCTACGGCGTTGGGATCGGGTATGCGCGATCGCCAGATCGTGTAGCCTGTGGTTCCCGCTGCCCCCAAGGTTGCTACTGCTGCCACAACTAGGAGTTGTTTAACTAGGGATGGATTTGAGGATAAGCCGTCTGCTGTTGGTTGGTGTACCATGACATACCTCTTTGTGAGAAAATAAAACTAAACGGTTTAGTTACGATGTCTTTTAATACTAAACCGTTTAGTATAATGATGTCAAGAGCCCAAATAAAAATTACAGAAGCAAGGTATGGCAAGGACAAAACCGATCGAAGCAGACGCAGCAGGAGGTGACAAGAGCGAGCAAATCCTGCAAGGTGCGATGCAAGAATTTTTAGCCCACGGCTACGCGGGGACGAGTATGGACAAGGTAGCGAAGACGGGCGGAGTTTCCAAAGCCACGGTTTACAGCTATTTTGCAGATAAAGAAGGATTATTCGCGGCTTTGGTACAGCGGCTGGCGCGAGAAAAAGTCCATTTTACAGTTCTGGATGAAGAACCGGCCGTAGCGCTGCGATTCGCTGCCACAACTATATTGGATCAGGCGACCCAGGAACCAGAATATCTCAATTTTGTGAGGTTAGTGATTGCGGAATCAGGGCGTTTTCCCCAGCTAGCGCAGACTTTTGTGAAAAACTTAGCTAAACCGGGTATCGAGCGGCTAGCGGATTATTTGGCATCGCATCCAGAGTTACAATTGCCCGATCCCGAGGCAACTGCGCGGATTTTTATCGGAGCTTTGGTATATTTTCAGTTAATGCAGCATATGATGCACGGTAAAGAGATTATCCCAATGGAGCGCGATCGACTGATCGATGGTCTGCTGCACTTGATTTTAGGCCCGCAGTCCAATTCCTAAAGTGCGATCGACAGAATCTAGGAATTTTATTTGAGAATGATTTAAATGCCATAAAGAGCGAGATCCCTTTATGGCTGCGATCGGAGGTTCTATTCAGGTGTTTTCCCTAACCTCTCCCTCAATTCCTCAGCCGATAACTGTGGCAGTTGTTCTACCAACAATGTCAATTCTGCCACAGGCAATGCCAATAAATTAGTAACGACTGTAGGCAGAATATCGCCCAATTCAGGCGATCGTATTTGCAAGACACTTTCAGCTAACAATTTAACCGCTGCTTCCCGCCCTGTTTCATCGACTGTTAACATCGATATTGCCAGCAACAAAACTGTAAATTCCGCCGCCAACTTGGATATTGGAGATAGAAAAACTGTCATTTTTGGACTTGATTCTCCAAATCTAACTCGCAGAAAATTTTCTAATATTAAGCGCTGTTGTTCTTGTCTGCCTCGTTCTAGTCCTTGTTCTAGCCCTCGTTCTAATCCTTCTTCTAGTCCTTGTTCTAGTCCTTCTTCTCTAGCTTGTTGCTGTGCGGCTTGTATTTGTTGTTGAAAAAGTGGTGCAATGGCCATAATTAACTCCCGCTCTTCTGGCTCTAATACTTGTGGCGCATCGGTTACTAAAATAATTGGGTTTAAAGCCCCGTCCTTGTAGGACGGCTTTCTGTGTTATACTTACGCTGACACGACAAGCGTAACTATGTTGGTATTTGAGGCAAAACTTGAGGGGACGAAGCAACAGTACGAGAGGCTAGACGAAGCCATCCGCACCGCTCGCTTCGTTCGCAATAGCTGTCTGAGATACTGGCTCGACAACTTGGGAATCGGCAAGTACGAGTTAAGCGCCTACTGCGCTGTCCTAGCCAAAGAATTTCATTGGGCTGCTAAACTCAACTCTCAAGCGCGTCAGGCTTCTGCCGAAAGAGCTTGGTCTGCAATTGCGCGGTTCTACGACAACTGCAAAAAAAGCACACCAGGGAAAAAGGGCTTCCCGCGTTTTAAAAAACATCAGACGCACGACTCTGTTGAATATAAAACAACAGGCTATAAGTTGTCGGATGATAGACGTACTATCACTTTCACTGATGGGTTTGAAGCCGGAAGTTTTAAGTTGTGGGGAACTCGCGACTTGCACTTCTACCAATTAAAGCAGCTTAAGCGCGTGCGTGTTGTTCGTAGAGCCGACGGTTACTACGTTCAGTTTTTGATCGACCAAGAACGACTAGAAAAGAGAACGCCAACTGGTAAAACACTAGGTTTGGACGTTGGTTTGACTCACTTCTACACAGATTCAGACGGTCAAACAATTGAAAACCCGCGTCATCTGAGAAAGTCCGAGAAAGCTCTCAAACGACTGAATCGGCGTCTTTCGAGAACAAAAAAAGGCTCCCAAAATAAAGCCAAAGCAAGAAACCGATTAAGTAGAAAACACCTCAAAGTAAGTAGACAACGTAAAGATTTTGCCGTGAAATTGGCAAGATGCGTAATCCAGTCTAGCGACTTGGTTGCCTACGAAGATTTGCAGGTGCGAAATATGGTCAAAAATAGAAAGCTAGCTAAATCTATTTCGGATGCTGCATGGTCTGCTTTCCGTCAATGGTTGGAATATTTCGGCAAAGTGTTTGGAGTGGTAACAGTTGCTGTACCACCGCACTACACTTCGCAAAATTGTTCTAACTGTGGGGAAATCGTCAAAAAGTCTTTGAGTCAAAGAACGCACCGCTGCCAACATTGCGGTGTTGTACTCTTACGTGACTGGAATGCCGCAATCAACATACTTGAGTTAGGACTTCGTACCGTGGGGCACACGGAAACGTTAAACGCCTCTGGAGACATCGACCGCTGCATTGGTGAGGCAACTCCTCAATGTAAGTCGAGTCGTGGAAAGAGGAAGCCTAAACAGTGATGTTTAGAATCCCCGACCGTTTACGGCGGGGAGGATGTCAATAAATTTGACTGTAACCGATACAGCAATTCTAGCGCGATAATCCGCAACGGATCGTCTGTTGCTAAAGCGCTTAATTGGGAAATAGCCCTTTGCTGCACTCCCCCTTTGCCCAAAATCCTCAACCACAGCGTGTCTGGAGTTTCTGGCAACTGGTGAATAGCCACAATTGCAGTTCGCAAAGATTCCCCCAAAAAATAAATTCCCTGCATCCAATTCTCTGTGTCTGGTATCGCATTAAAGCTATCTACCAATGCTTTCGATGCTGTGGGCATCAATCGATTTTAGATTTTAGATTTTAGATTGAAGAAAGTGAAGTAAACATCGATTTCTCAGACTTCCGAAGTCACATCGCGGCCGATATTAACCGTTCCGAGTGGCGACAGCAATTCCTCCAGGTATTCTTTGGCAAAGAGATCGTGAATAAATCGCGTCATAGAAATTATTTCAAACGCTAAATAGATTTTTTAGCCGTTTTCTCACCCATTCTACAGGATTTTCATCCTCTTCTGCTGCATCTACCAATTCCATTTCTCGCAATAATTGCTGTCTCTCGCTGAGTTCTTCTTTGTGTTTGACTATTTCTTGAATAATCTGTTCAGATAAATCCGGTCGTTCAGTTAAAACTTTCTGGAAACCTTCTTTATTGATGGCAAACAAAATTGTTTCTTCCAAAGCTCTTACCGAAGCAGTTCTGGGGATGCCCAACATCAAAGAAAGTTCCCCGAAAAACTGACCAGAACCGAGGTTATTCAGATGTTTGTCAATAGCTTCTACAAAAACTTCTACTGAACCTGAAAGAATCATGTAAAAAGCATCTCCGGGGTCGTTTTCGTGAAACAAATATTCTTGCGATCGCAGCCGTTTGCGGTATCCAACTTCAATCAATTGCCGCAATTCCAGATCGGTCAGATTTTCAAAGTATTCCACCTCTCGCAGCAAACAGCTAAGCGACGATGGCTTTTTCAGTTTCTCTGCAAAAATTGGCGGTTTTTGCTCATTTTCCGAGTAACTGTTCGGGAGGTCAATTGCAGTTTCTTTTTTGTTGAACATTGACAACAGAACTTCGGGGTTTTGCAAATAAATTTCTCTGTCATTGAACGGAAATTCTATCTTTTGGTGGCGGAAATTGTATTCAATTGCAAAATTTAAAGAACTTTTAATTATTTCTCTTTCAGTCGGCTTGTCCGTCCAAACTAAAAGTTCAAATTTAAAACTATCATCACCAAACTCGACAAACAATACTTTCGGATTGGGCTCGTACAAAACTCCTGCTTCTTTGTAAGCAATATTTAACAGAGTTTCTGTCACTAACAGCGGGTTACTATTCTCCGCTACTTCTACGGGAACTCGCAGACAGAGTAGGGAGTTTTCGTAACTCCAGTTAACAATTTTGTTGCTAATCATTTTGCTGTTGGGAACAATGACGCTAGAGTCCTCAGTGGTTTGGATGATGGTCGATCGAATCGAGATTTTTTTGACAATTCCCATTAATCCTTCTAATTCCACAAAGTCTCCAACTTTCACAGGTCTGTCTAAAAGCAGCGTTAAGCCACTGACAAAATTAGTTGTTAAATCTTGGATTCCGAAGCCAATTCCGACTCCCAATCCCCCCGCAACTACTGCAAAAGAAGCGAGGTTGAAACCGATGCTTTGGATGGCGACTATCACCCCCAAAGCTACTATCAAATACCCAATAATTACTGCGATCGCTTCCCGGTTTCCCTCGTCAATTCCCAGTCTGACTAGCAAGCGTTCCTTAAGAAAGTTTGTAAAAGAGCGTGCTATGACAAGGATAGCCATAAACAATACAATCAGTTCCACCAGTGACTGCAACGATACTGGATTTTCACCTATTTTAAATAGGGTAGCTGTAAATATTTGCGATATCTGTGTCAATACTTCTTCGGGAATTGTATTCAATTTAAATTCAGGAAACAAGGTTTTTTGTGTGGTCATTTTTTAAGGAAAGTAGTAAAAAATAAAGTTCTCAGTACCCAATGTAAAAATAAAATACTGAGATCGTTATCATAAATGTTAACCTGTTTTTAGAGTAAAAAAAGTGAAGTCGTTAGATAGAGATGTGGTTCCTCATAATACGCAGTTATCCCTCTTGCCAATTTTTCGGATACCTGGTCTTCGCAGGCCTGCGGTTAGTTTGCCACTTTTTCGCGAGCCGAGAGCCGACTCATCTATTGTTAAAGCGATCGCTCTACTAACTTTAGTCAACATTAACTCGATTTGAGTTTATCATACTCTCCACTATTTTTTTTTGAAGTCCCGTTATCAACTTAAGCAGGGATTATTCAATGACTATTTAAGTGGACAAGTCAAATATCCAAGTATTACAATGATTTTGACTGGTGGGAGAGATATTGCTATTACTCTGCCAGTTGCTTCCCTCTTGTGTATATCTAAATGAAAATTTAACGCATCTAGCTAAAATTGATAACGTTCCAAGAATACTTGGCATTCTACTGACATGGGGGAAAAACTATAATTTAATCGCATTTGTCAATCCGTAATTTTACTTAAAATACTGCTTGTTGAGGAGTGGAAAATTGGCGATTTGGGGGTTGGTGGGCATAAATATGGCGATCGCCATGATTGCTCGATCGCCCAAATCTAAGTTTTCCCCCAAATCTGAGTAAATGCTGAGCATAATTCCTGATTGACAAACGCTGCCCTAGCTTATGTTGTCACCAATGTACTACCCATAAAATTGATTAGGAATAGAATTGATGAGCAATAGAACTGCTTGGCGATACATCCGAAGAATTAACGGAAATATTGTCGCAAGGGATACATATATCGCCGATTGAAAGCCTAATGGTCGCCCTACTGAACGTTTTATTCAGTACCCAAATAGGAAAAAAGGAAAACCTTACGAACCCATAATTGGAAAGAAGTTCTAGAATTATAGCTGAAATGCACGAGCCAACATGAGCACATTCCCACCACATAAAAACCAACCGCCCCAGCAAGAGAACACAACAGCACAGGTATTGCGACAGGCTCACTTCGACGCTTTTTTTGCAGGTGCCAATGCCGGAATGCTGATTTTTGACCGCCAACTCCGGTATGTCCAAATTAACGAAGTTTTGGCCCAGATGAATGGCGTTTGTGTGGCAGACCATATTGGTAGGTCAGTGCGTGAAGTGCTGCCAGAATTGGCTGCGACTGTGGAACCAATGCTGCAAGGCATTCTGGATACGGGCAAGGCAATTCTCGACTATGAATTAGTGGGTGAAACGCCGAAAGAACCGGGCATCCTGCGCTACTGGCAAGCATCTTACTATCCTTTGTTGGACGAAAATGGCATCGTTTTTGGTCTTGGTGGGATTGTAATTGAAATTACCGATCGCAAGCGGGCAGAACAAAAGCAGGCACGACTGACGGCAATTTTGGAAGCAACTTCCGACTTAGTAGGAGTTGTGGATGCGGCTGGGCATAGCGTCTATCTCAACAAAGCCGGACAGGAAATGCTGGGGATGTCTCTAGAGGAAGCACGATCGCCGTTTACTATAGATTCTGTATTAGCTCCCTCGGCTAAAGCAAAGTTCCACAACGAAATAATTCCCACCGCCTTGCGAGAGGGTAGGTGGGCTGGTGAAATCCTATTTTTGTCACGGGATGGGGAAGAAATTCCAGTCTCCCAGGTTTTGATCGTCCACAAAACCGAAGCGGGTGAAGTCGAGTTTATTTCCACTATTGCGCGGGATATTAGCGAACAACAAGCTGCGCTGCGCGATCGCAAAAAAGCAGAGGAAGAGCGGCAATTGCTTGTTACAACGATCGAGAATAGCCGTGACTTTATTGGCGTTGCCTCGATGGATGGTCGCCCTATACTCGTGAATCAGGCTGGTCGGGATTTGGTGGGACTCAGTAGTTTGAACGAAGCCAAAACCAAACACATTACCGACTTCTTCATGGCAGAAGATTTGGACTTTGTACAGCAGTCTATTATGCCTGCAATAATGCAAGAGGGAAGTTGGCGGAGTGATTTCCGCTTCAGACATTTCGTGACAGGTCAACCCATCGCCGTAGATTACACCCTATTTCTGGTAAACCATCCAGAGACTAATGAACCCGTAGGGATTGCCACTATTACGCGGGATATTCGCGATCGCAAAAACGCAGAAGATGTCCTAAAACAAAGTGAAGAACGATTTCGTTCTTTGATCGAAGCTACCGCTCAAAGTATTTGGATCGGTAATGCTGAGGGCGAATTGGCCAGCGAGCAACCTACTTTAGGTGCATTTACAGGACTGACATTTGATGAGTACAAGGGATGGGGCTGGCTAGACACGATCCACCCAGACGATCGCGCTCATGTTGCTAGTATATGGTCGGCTGCCGTGGCCAATCGCTCGCTCTATGAAGATGAATTACGTATGCGCCGCTATGACGGCGAATATCGGTACATGAGTTGTCGTGGTATACCACTACTGAATGCGGATGGTTCAATTCGGGAATGGATTGGGGCTAATACAGATATTACCGATCGCAAACAAGCTGAAGAAGCTCTGCGCGAACAGCAAGCTGCGCTGCGCGATCGCAACGTCTTGCTGAGCTCTATCTTGGAAAGTACGCCAGACATAATAGTTGTTAAAGACCGGGAAGGCCGATACGTTGCCCTTAATTCCAATGGGGCAAAATCCTTTTACGGTAAACCCATTGAGGAGATCCTGGGTAAAGACGATTCGGAACTCCTTCCCCCGGAGGCCGCCGTTGCAATAATGGCAAAAGACCGCGAGATCATGGAAGCAGGCACTACTGAAACCTACGAAGAAGATGTTTCTAATGGTAAGATCACCACTTCTTTTTTAACGACAAAAGCCCCTTGGCGGGACGCTCAGGGCAATATTCTCGGCATGATCGCCATAGCACGAAACATTAGCGATCGCAAACAAGCTGAAGAAGCTCTGCGCGATCGTAATGCACTGCTAAACTCTATTTTGGAAAGTACACCCGACTTCATTGTCGTTAAAGATCGAGAAGGGCGTTATGTTGCCATTAACTCCAATTTGGCAAACTTCTTGGGGAAGCCAAGTGAGGAAATCATCGGCAAAGATGATTGGGAATTACTGCCTAACGCTGCCCGTGAAATGATGGCAAAAGATCGTCAAATCATGGCAACAGGAATCACTGAGAGTTACGAGGAAGATATCTCTCTTGATGAAACCCCTAGGACCTTTTTAACTACAAAAGCTCCTTGGCGGGATGCTAATGGCAATATCCTCGGCCTGATCGCCACAACACGAGATATTACCGATCGCAAACAAGCGGAAGAAGCGTTGCGACATAAAGAAACTCAGTATCGCAGTATTTTTGAGTCGGTGAACGATGGCATTATCATCACAGAACTAGAAACCGGAAAAGTAGTCGCCATCAATCCGGCGCAAGCCAGAATCCACGGCTACACTTATGAGGAGTTCACTCAACTACCACCTGGAGGCTTCATACACCCAGATAGTTACCACCTATTTGTGGACTTCTTAGAAACTGTGAAGGCAGGTAAGCAGTTCTTCTGTCATGCCATTGATATCCACAAGGATAACAAGTGTATTGATGTGGAAGTTACAGCAACCCCCTATTGGCAGGATGACAAGCTGTATGCGTTATCTGTGGTGCGAGATATTACCGATCGCAAACAAGCGGAAGATGCGATCAAACAAAGCGAAGAACGCTATCGTTCGCTAATCGCTGCTACGTCCCAAATGGTCTGGATAACGGATGCAGAAGGAAGATGCCCAGATCTACCAACTTTCAGAGCTTACACTGGACAAACCGTAGACGAAGTGGTTGGTTTTGGCTGGTTAGATGCAATTCACCCAGACGATCGCGAACCAACAGTTCAGGTCTGGATGGAAGCAGTGCAAACGAAAAGTAGGTATGACATAGAATATCGCATCCGGGGTGCAGATGGAAACTATCGTTATTTTCAAGCTAGAGCGGTGCCAATTCTGAATGAAGATGGCAGCATCCGGGAGTGGATTGGCACTTCCAGCGATATCCACGATCGCAAACAAGCGGAAGATGCGATCAAACAAAGCGAAGAACGCTATCGTTCGCTAATTCTTGCTACGTCCCAAATTGTCTGGACAGGCGATTCTGAGGGGCGATGCCCGGATATGCCGACTCTGAGAGCTTACACCGGACAAACCGTAGAGGAGGTGGTTGGTTTTGGCTGGTTAAATGCAATTCACCCGGACGATCGCGAATCAACCGCTCAGGCGTGGATGGAAGCAGTGCAAACGAAAAGCCTGTATGACATAGAATATCGAATCCGGGGAGCGGATGGAAACTATCGTTATTTCCAAGGTAGGGGCGTACCTATTCTGAATGAAGATGGCAGCATCCGGGAGTGGGTTGGCACTTGCACCGATATCCACGATCGCAAACAAGCAGAATTCCTAATGGCAAAAGCTAAGGAAGCAGCCGAAGCAGCAAGTCGCGCTAAAAGTGAATTCCTTGCCAATATGAGCCACGAGTTGCGGACTCCCCTGAATGGCATCATGGGATACGCCCAAATTCTTCAGCGTTCCAAATCCTTGAATCAAGAAGAGCGATCTCGCATTGATGTTATTTATCAGTGCGGTTCCCATTTACTGACCTTAATCAATGATATTCTCGACTTGTCGAAGATTGAAGCACAGAAAGTGGAACTCATGCCTACGGATTTTCATTTCCCGGCGTTCCTGCAAGGTGTCGCAGAAATGTGTCGTATCCGAGCTGAACTAAAGGGAATTCAGTTTCATTTTCCATCAAGCCCCGAACTCCCGATCGGTATTCATGCGGATGAAAAACGCTTGCGACAAGTGTTAATTAATCTTTTAAGTAACGCTATTAAATTTACGGATGAGGGTGCTGTTACTTTTATAGTCAGCTTTGCCACAGAAGAAAAAATTCGCTTTGAAATACGCGATACAGGTACCGGCATTGCCCAAGATCAACTCCAAGCTATCTTTCAGCCCTTCGAGCAGGTAGGAGATCGCAGGCGGCAGACGGAAGGTACGGGATTAGGACTGGCAATTAGCCAAAGGATTGTAGAACTAATGGGCAGTACCATTCAGGTTCAAAGTGAGATGAATGTTGGCAGTATTTTCTGGTTTGATGTCAATCTATCTCAAGCCGATGAATGGGTGAAAACTTCTCAAATTGACCATCGCGGCCAGATTATCGGCATCAAAGACCGCCAGCCTAAGATTGTGGTTATTGATGACAAATGGGCTAACCGTTCCGTAGTTAGCAATTTGCTCAGTCCGCTAGGCTTTGAGGTGTCTGAAGCAAACGATGGGGAGGAAGGCTGGGAAAAAATTCTGGAGGTACAGCCAGATTTAATCGTTACCGACTTACTAATGCCCGAACTAGATGGCTTCGAGCTAATTAAGCGGGTTAGAGAATCGGACAACTTCAAAGACATCATCATTATTGTCTCTTCTGCCAGCGTATTTGAAGCCGATCAATACAGAAGTTTAGAAGCAGGAGGCAACTCTTTTATTCCCAAACCTGTTCAAGCCACGGAACTCCTGCAAAAATTACAACAGTATCTTGATTTAGAATGGGTTTATGAAGCTAATGAAGATCCCCTGGCGATCGGCTCAGACACCGATGAGCTAATTGCCCCGCCAGCTAAAGAAATGGAAATTCTATACGAACTGGCTATGAAAGGAAATTTCCTAGAAATAGTTAAGCAGGCGGTATTACTTGAAGAAATAGATCCCCAATATATTCCCTTTGCTAAAAGATTGCATCAGATGGCAAAGGACTTTCAAGACGAAGAGATTTTAACGTTTATTGAGTCCTACAAGTAAGGTTTATGAATTCAGAAACTCAAGCAAATGGTACGATTCTTATAGTTGATGACAATTCAGCTAACTTGGGTGTCTTATCTGATGCCTTAAGCCAAGAAGGATTTGAAATTCGGGTTGCCAAATCTGGCAAAATGGCACTAGAGCGAGTCAAATATGCTCTCCCCGATCTAATCTTGTTAGATGTCATGATGCCAGAAATTGATGGATTTGAAACCTGTCGTCGATTACAGGCTAATCCAGAAACTAAACAGATTCCCATTATATTTATGACTGCGCTCTCGGATACGGCTAATAAAGTTGAGGGGTTTAAGCTTGGGGCTGTAGATTATATTACCAAACCTTTCCAACAGGAGGAAGTATTAGCTCGCGTCAAGCTGCATTTAAAGCTTCATGTTCTTGCTGATAAATTAGAAGAAAAAAACATCTTATTGGAGGAAAAAGTTAGAGAAGTCAGCCAAGCCTACGATGATTTACAACAAATGCAGCTTAAGTTAATCCAAAGCGAAAAAATGTCCGGCTTAGGGCAAATGGCGGCTGGGATTGCTCATGAAATAAATAACCCTATAAATTTCATCTCTGGCAATCTGGGTTATGCCCAAGAGTACGCTCATAACTTACTAAATATTATACACCTCTATCAAGAAGATTATGTAAGCCCCACCCCTCGAATTCAAGCAGCTATGGATGAAATAGAACTAGAATTTGTGGAGGAAGATTTTATAAAAGTTCTTAACTCAATCAACTTAGGAACGCAGCGCATTCAAGAGATTGTCAAGTCTATGCGAATCTTTTCTCGCCTCGATGAGGCAGACGTGAAAGCAGTAAATATTCATGAAGGAATTGATAGTACACTCACCATCCTGCATCATCGTTTAAAATCAAAACCAGAGCATCCTGAGATTGAAATAATAAAAAATTACGGTCATATTCCACCAGTAGAATGCCATGCTGGGCAATTAAATCAAGTGTTCATGAATATTATTTCCAATGCCATTGATGCTTTAGATGAATCTAATCAGCAGCGTTCGTTTGCAGAAATCAAACAACACCCGAACCGCATTCAAATTTCTACAAAAGTAATTCACGAGAATTGGGTTGCTATTCATATTAGTGACAATGGTCGGGGAGTTTGCGAAAGTTTACTACCGAAACTATTTGACCCTTTTTTTACCACCAAACCTATCGGTAAGGGAACTGGGTTGGGGTTATCTATCAGTTACCAAATTATCGTTGAAAAGCATGGGGGCAGATTATACTGCCAGCCTACAGAAGGAAAGGGAATAGAATTCGTCATTGAAATTCCAATTCGGCCACAAGCCATTCAAGCTGCTTAGTTTCCCGATGCAATGTCTCTTATGAACTTTGGTTAATTTCTCGCTGATAGCGGGGACGGCAAGGTGTTCCCGTGCAAACAAAGCTAGCTGGCATATTTTTAAAGACGCTGCTGCGAGCTCCGATTAAAGCGTTAGCACCAATTTCTACACCAGGGCCAATGAAGCAGTCGGCGGCAATCCAAACGCCGTTATTGATGATCACAGGTGCTGTGATTAAGCCAAAGGCTGGGTCTTGAGTGTTATGAGTGCCGGTGCAGAGGTAGCTTTTTTGAGAAATGACGCAGTGTTTGCCGATCGCAATTCGATCAAGACTGTACAATACAACATCATCTCCGATCCAACTGTAGTCTCCGATTGCAATTTTCCAAGGATAGGTAAAACGAGCCGTAGGGCGGATAATCACACCACAACCTATTTTAGCTCCAAATAACCGCAGCAAGCCGCTTCTGATGCGATTAAAAGGGTGTGGAGTGAGGGGAAATGCGATCGCCTGCACGAACCACCAAACCAAAATTACCCAAGTAGGCTTTCCTCGATCGAACTTTGATTGATCGTACTTCCGCAAATCAACCAAAGATTCGCCTGTCAAAGTATTTGGCTGATTGTCGCTAATTGGACGATCGTTTATTTGAGAATTTGGGGAATTTGCGATCGGATTTTCCGGATCTTGGTTCGGATTTGGTATATAATCGGTCATTGATAGTTAATTTAATGTTTAATTTAAAATCGAGTTTAACCTTAAGGACTGCTGCATGACATTTCTAGTTAGGGATAATTTTGACTCGGAAAACGCCAAGGATATCGCACAATGCGAGAGTACAAATCCCAGAATTGGCAAAGTGCGACTTTTACAAACAGCATTGGTACTGCTTAGCAGCTTTTTTGTAGCAGAGTTAATCGCCGCACTTAATTCTCATAGTTTGTCCCTATTAGCAGATGCGGGTCACGTTTTTTCAGATGTAGCAGCTTTAGCAATAACTTTGACAGCGACTTGGTACTCCTCAGTAAAACGCAAAAGTAAATCCGTAGATTGTACGATCGCACAATCCTCAATCCCTGAACGAGGAGAAATCATTGCTGCTTTAATTAATAGTATAAGTTTAGTAGCGATCGCCCTTTGGATTGCAGCAGAGTCTATCGCCCGTTTGCAGTCCCCAACTCCCGAAGTAGAAGGACTGCCGATGTTAATTACCGCCATAGTTGGTTTAAGCATCAACTCGATTAATGCTTGTTGTTTGCATTCCTGCTGTCACGGTGACTTGAACCTCAAAAGCGCCTTTCTGCACGCAGTCGCCGACATTTTTTCGTCGGTTGGAGTAATTTTAGCTGCGATCGCTGTGGCTTGGTTGCACTGGAATTGGGCTGACGGCTTGATTAGCTTGCTGGTGTCAGCATCAATTATTTTATTAACTCTACCATTGCTAATCGAAAGCATCCAATTGCTGCTAGGAAAAGTATCAGCAATATCAGCCAGTCAACCGCCTTGTGACTGCGAAAAAGTGAGCGCCGAAAAATTGCTTTTTCCATCCCTCGAAGAACTTATTAAATGAAAATGTCTCAAGCCACTCGCTATGGGCTGGCTTTCCTAATTCCCAATTCCCCCATGCTTCCAAAATATTAAGGCAATTTCACTTCAGTCTCCTGAGTGATAACTACTGGTGGCGAGAGAGGCGGTTGAGATTCTGCCACATTCAACTGACCACCACAACAACGCAACTCGTAAAGTTTGGCATTAATTTGATACTCATATTGACTCAATAACCTTGCATAAATATAGCCAGCTTTTCCATCCAAAAAGCCGAGCTGAATGAAGTAAAATAAAATAAATCTGAGCATGGGTTTAAAAGGCAGCCGCACCCAAACTTTTTTTAGAAAGCGTTTCCGCTGCACTGCATCTCCAAATAAGTGAGCGCCAATAGTGCCGCTGTCGTCGCGCCCTTCAATAATATTGTAATAAACGCGAGCTTCCCAATTAGAATAGCGGTTGTGCCGTTCTATCCAGTGAAATAAATCGCGGTAATCCTCGTGGATCATGTCATTTTTTAAGTAGCCGACTTGACCCGCTAAAATTACGTGTTCGTGAACTTCGTTGTCGCCAGTATTGGGGACGGATTCAGTGCCGAGGTTTTCGTAACGTCCTTTTTGATGCTTGAACAAACGCAAATTCCAGTCGGGATATCTGCCCCCATAACGCAGCCACTGACCTAAAAATAAGACTTTGCGGTTGAGGTAGTAGCCGTCAAAATTGGGGTCTTCGATCGCCTGCGCGATTTCGTCCCAAAGTTCCGGCGGAATGCGCTCGTCGCAATCGACAATTAATACCCATTCGTTGCGAAAGGGCAGATTGTCCAATGACCAATTTTTCTTTTTCGGCCAGCGGTTGTCAAAGTAAAACTGCACAACTTTTGCGCCGGTGCTGATGGCAATTTCTACCGTGCGATCGCTACTTTGGGAATCAACCATGAAAACTTCATCCGCCCTGGCAATGCTGGCCAGACACGCAGGTAGATTAAGTTCTTCGTCTTTTGCCGGAATGAGAACTGAAACCGGAATCTTGGATGAACTAGATGTCATAATCGAGTGCTTGAACCTGAATGCGGTCGAGTTTTGGTGGATGAAGTGCGATCGGCACAGCCGCGCCAACGAGTTGAGCAGCGAGGGATATTGCCTATAGCCTAATACCTAGTGGTCGATTTCGGTGCAAAAATCAGGCCGCGGATGGCTGCGCTCAAATAACCGATTTGACCCCAGGCAAAAACGAAATTTTCAAAACGCAGCGCCGGATCTCTAATATATTTAAAAGACTTCCAGACACCCCTCAAGATTCTTTCACCCCCCCGCCCAAGCTGAGCAATACCGGCTCGATCGGACAATTGTTCGCGATAACACTCGCTGATGCCTTGCCACCACCCGCGCTCTAGAAACCAAGCTTTGTTGAGCCTTTCTGTCGCGACATGGTGCAGCACCTGGGCATCAGGTAGATAAACTACTTGCCAACCTAGCTCTAATGCTAATTCTGTGGCGCGCAATTCTTCATTTGACAGCAACTTTTTGCCGACTCTACCGAGTTTGGCATCGAAGCCGCCAATTTGTTCGAGAAAAGCGCGCCTGATCGAGTAGTTTACCCCCCTGGGAGTCAAACCGGGAGCAGTCACGTACAGGCAAGTATCGCCTAAATCATATGCTCCCAAGTTCTGGGCCAATCCCGCTGACAGCCATTGGGGCGGGGAGACTCCACAAGGCCAGAGCACATTGACTTTGCCACCAGCTACGGCGAGTTTTTGATTGCTTTGATAAGCCGCGTGCAGCACCCTGAGCCAATTCGGCTCAGCAATAGCGTCGTCGTCGAGATAAGCTAATATTTCACTGCGAGCTTGCTTAGCGCCGGTATTCCGGGCTACTGACAGACCGATTTCCGGTTCCCAGACGTACTTGAGGCGCCGATCGCCCTGTCTTGCTTCTACCACCTCGCGGGTGCGCGAAATCGAACTTTCGGGGCTGGCATAATCGCTAGAAGCGTTATCCACTACTACTACTTCAAAGTTGTCGGGAAAATCCTGTACCAGCAAGCTGTCGATCGCCCCACCTAAATAGGCGGCGCGATTGTGGGTGCAAATAATCGCTGATATCTGAGGATGATCTGGCATAAATAACAGCTTGGGAAATACGGGGGTTCTCGATCGACTTACTCTGATATTGTCTCATCAATGCTATTATCGCTTAAAAAGCATTTGGTAGTTGGCCGTTTAAATCATAATTGGTAATTGCTAATTGGGAATTGGCAATTGGGAATTATGTTTAATCCTTTGTATGTGACCACGCCCAAAGAAGGGAGACAAGCCTGCAACATTAGTCGTGAGCAGCCCAAAAATTTTAACCAAACTTCAATCTCCCAAAATCATTTGTTGTGGAGTAAATCTAAAATCTAAAATCTAAAATTTAAAATCGACTGACTAATGACTAACTCAGAACCCACCACATCTAGACAATTAATCTTAGTAACTGGGCCGGCCCGAAGCGGCAAAAGTGAATGGGCCGAAACTCTGGCGGCGGGTTCGGGAAAACAAGTAATCTATGTGGCTACCGGTCAGGTTGATGAAACGGATTTGGAGTGGCTTCGTCGCCTCGATCAGCACCGAAATCGCCGTCCTGTTGATTGGACAACTCTAGAAGTGCCGATCGAATTATCGGCTGTTGTGCGGGCCAGCAAGCCCTCAGATTGCTTGTTAATTGATTCTCTGGGAACTTGGACAGCAAATCTTTTGGAACAAGAAGCGGCTGTTTGGGCTACTACGCAGCAAGATTTGCTCGCTAGTTTGAAGTCGGCGGCGGCTGATGTAATTTTGGTAGGGGAAGAAACCGGATGGGGCGTTGTGCCTGCTTATCCGGCGGGGCGGCTGTTTCGCGATCGCCTCGGTACTCTCGTGCGCCACATCGGGGCGATCGCCGATACTGTTTATCTCGCCACCGGAGGTTACGCCTTGGATCTAAGGGCTCTGGGTACCCCGCTGCCACCCGTAGCGAAAAATTAACAGCCGGAGTCGCGATCGACAAGAGAGAAAAAATATCGGTTTCCCGATAGACAATTTTAACTGAAACTCAGGTATAATTTTAACTAAGATTGACAACTCAAGAGTCACATAAATTAGTCAAAAAACATACTCCCTAGGGCGAAGCGCAGAATAATTTGACATGAGGAATAGCCAAATTGGGAAAATATGTAAAAGATAAAGTGTCTCTTAAGAAAGAGTGAGGATTTCCCATTAAAATCTAAAATAATCAATTAGTTGAAAGGTTGACTAAAAGTTATGGCATCAGATAGTGAAGTAAGAAAATATATTGCTTACTGGTTTCAGTTAGGCAAAAAAGTATTAATTCGCAACGGTTCCGAAGCGCTGCTGCCCAAATCGGTAAATGCGGGCGATCGTTACAGCCAGGAATTTGAAGAGTGCTGGCAAAAAATCATCTCCCGCGACAGCGGAGACTGTTACCTCGAAGGCACAAACGAAACAATTGCCAAACTGCTGACACCAGCTTGGGAAATCAGTCCCTGCGCGCGCTGCGCTATGCCCGTAGTGTTCCAACAAACCGGAATGCCCCCGGAGTTTTGTCCCTGTAACGACTTACCGAACTGGCCCGATACCGAAATGCCCCAACCTCGATCGCCCGTCAGCAGCCAATCGCAACTATCAGGCATTCGCGATCGACTCCAAAGATCCAGCGGGGAGTAAGTATATAAGAAGGAAGAAGGGTCTTCTTCCTTAAATTGTTACAATATATTTACAATGCTTCACACTAGGTCTGATTTATGAATGTCAAGACAGTATCGCCAGCCTCCCCGCAAACTTATGCAAATTCAGGGACTCAGGCTGTACTCGGCAATCTCCAAGATGCAAATACAATTCCCCTGCAAGCAGTACCAGTATCACTAGAGACGGAGGTCGCCACTCCCGAACCGCTCAAATCAGCCAGAGACATAGCTTTCGAGTTAGCCGGAGATGCTGTTCGGTACGATCCAGTGGCGATCGCAGCCCTGTACCGAAATCGACCCCTACAAGTTTGGGGAAGGCTGTCGAGCGTTGTTTGGACATTTTTTAGCTTTGCCTTCAGTGTGTGGTTCGACGGCAAAACAGGTCGTACCGCCACCAACGAAAAGCGTCGCGCCGTCCGACTGCGGGAAATTCTCGGCCAACTCGGCCCAGCTTTCATCAAAATCGGACAAGCACTTTCAACACGCCCCGACTTAGTACCGCCAGTATATTTAGAAGAACTAACAACGCTGCAAGACCAATTGCCAGCATTTCCCAACGAAGTAGCATATCAATTCATCCAAGAAGAATTGGGAGCCCACCCCAAAGACATCTACGCAGAAATCACCCCCGATCCGATCGCCGCAGCATCTCTCGGACAAGTTTACAAAGGCAAACTCAAAACCGGAGAAACAGTCGCAATCAAAGTCCAGCGACCAGGTTTAGCCGAAAACATCGGCTTAGATATCTACATCCTCCGGCGTCTTGCAGTTTGGGCACAAAACAACTTCAAAATAATTCGCAGTGACCTCGCAGCCATTATGGACGAGTTGGGCGAGCGCATTTACGAAGAAATGGACTACACCCACGAAGGTCAAAATGCCGAACGGTTTGCCCAACTCTACGGCCACATCAAAGACATTTACGTTCCCAGCATCTACTGGGAATATACCCGCCGTCGCGTCTTAACAATGGAGTGGATCACCGGCATCAAACTCACGAATTTAGAGGCCGTTAAAGCTCAAGGAATCGACGCTCCTTACTTAATTGAAGTGGGGGTGCAGTGCTCTCTCAGACAACTTCTCGAACACGGTTTCTTTCACGCCGACCCGCATCCCGGCAATCTTTTGGCAACTCCTGACGGTCAATTAGCTTATCTCGATTTCGGGATGATGAGCGAAGTTAAACCTTATCAGCGATACGGCTTGTTGGAAGCGGTGGTGCATTTGGTGAACCGCGACTTTGAAGGTTTAGCAAAAGATTATGTCAAGTTGGAATTTTTAACGCCCGATACGGATTTGACGCCAATTATTCCAGCTTTGGCGGGCGTTTTTAACAATGCTTTGGGTGCTAGCGTTGCCGAACTGAATTTCAAAAGCATTACTGACGAACTTTCGGCGGTAATGTACGAATATCCTTTCCGAGTTCCCGCTTACTATGCTTTGATTATTCGATCGCTCGTTACGTTAGAAGGGATTGCCATTAATGTCGATCCAGAATTCAAAGTGTTGAGCAAAGCTTATCCTTACGTAGCAAAACGGCTGTTGAGCGACCCCGCACCGGAATTGAGAGCATCCCTGCAAGATTTGCTGTTCAAACAAGGCGAATTCCGCTGGAACCGCTTAGAAAACTTGCTCAACAATGCCCGTGAGAGCGACGATTACGATGTCAGCAAAATCTTGAACCAAGCATTAGAATATTTATTTTCCGAAAGAGGAGATTTCATTCGCGATCGTATTGTCCTGGAATTAGTCAAAAGTCTGGACACACTTTCCACCAACGCTTTTGCTAACGCCAAAGCTGTAGTCGGCGAATGGTTTGGAGTCAAGGCAAATCAACCTGTGGTTTCACCAACTGAACAAAAAAACTTAGAACACATCAAGCGGATTTGGGATATTTTGCAATCAACTCCCGGTTTTGACACGATGAAAGTATTGCAGCTTCTTCCGCAGTTGTTGGTGAAACCGGAAGTGCAGAATATGGGGCAGAAAGTAGTCGGCGGTTTAGCTCAAAGAGCTGTTGCTAGGGTAATTCGTGAGTTTTTGCTTTCGCAGGAACCGGAGGCGATTCCCGTGAATGGAAGCTACCCTAAAACTTCGCCTCAGTTGTCTTTGCCTGCGGCGAAGTAGTGGGATGGGGATGTTTTTTGACCGCAGATATTAGCAGATAAACACAGATGAACGCAGATGAAATTTCGTCTGCGTTCTTTTAATTAAGTTAATGCTGTAGCTGCTGGTAATATCGTTTCTGGTAGCATCGGAATTATATCATGTCCGATCGATCGACCTCGATTTTTGTAGGGGTTTCCCTCACCAAGAATATCTGCCAATAATTGACAATCTCAAAAACCCGCCCGATCGGCATATTATAATTAATTGATCGCACATGATATTAATAGACATTGGGTTCCCAGAGATTTTCTGGGCATTTCTACATCGCAGAGTTAATCATGGGTAGTGTCGCTTGAACTCAGAAGATCGATCGACAAATCAGGTAAAATCCAAAATTGCGTTAAGAGGTGATAATGGAACCTCTGAGCTACCGCCCCTGAGCTACCTATGGTGGAACTATGAATGCAGTCGAAATCGAAGAAGCAGTTTCCAGGCTGGCTGAAGCGCCCTTTGACTCGGAAGAGTTCCCCTTTGCCTTCCTCGAAGCCTTTGGTAACAAGCCGACGACTCTCAAGCGGCTCAAAAGCAAAAGCGGTGGCTCCAACCAATCGGATCTCGGTGGCGTGCTCCAGCGTAACAATATCCATGTAAAGGTTTGCCCGGAAGGCGAGGTGACAAACACCCTCACAGCCTTGCGGGATAGTGCGGCGACGGCTCGGTATAAGGTTAAGTTTATCCTGGCCACCGATGGCAAAAGTTTTGAGGCGGAAAACCTCGCTGATGGGGAGATAGTCGCTTGCGATTACCCCGACTTTCACAACCATTTCGGTTTTTTCCTGCCCTTGGCGGGCATTACGACGGTCAAGCAGATCCGGGAGAATGCCTTTGATATCAAGGCTACGGGGCGTCTCAACCGCCTGTATGTCGAGCTGCTGAAGGAGAACCCGGAGTGGGACAAGGCCGATCGCCGGGAAGCGTTAAATCACTTCATGGCGCGACTAATCTTCTGTTTCTTCGCCGAGGATACGAATATCTTTCACAGCAATGCCCTCTTCACTGCCACCATCGAACAAATGAGTGCCAGTGATTCGTCGAATACGCACGAGGTGCTGTCGGAGATGTTTCGGGCGATGTGTACGCCACTTAAGGATCGGGAGGCGGCGAAGATTCGCAATTGGGCAGATAGATTCCCTTATGTGAATGGAGGGCTGTTTTCGGGTGGGGTGGCGGTGCCGCGTTTTAGCAAGATTGCCCGATCGTACTTACTTCATGTTGGCAATCTGGACTGGACAAAGATTAATCCCGACATTTTCGGGTCGATGATTCAGGCGGTGGCGGATGATGAGGAGCGGGGGGCGTTGGGGATGCACTATACGAGTGTGCCGAATATCCTCAAGGTGTTGAATCCGCTGTTTTTGGATGATTTGCGGGAGCAATTGGAGGCAGCGGGGGATAACGCCCGTAAGTTGCTGAATTTGCGGCAACGGATGGCGCGAATTCGGGTTTTCGATCCGGCTTGTGGATCGGGGAATTTTCTGGTGATTGCGTATAAGAAAATGCGCGAGATTGAGTGGGAGATTAATCGTCTTCGGGGTGAGGGCGATCGCAAATCTGAGATTCCGCTGACGAATTTTCGGGGAATTGAATTGCGTCACTTTTCCTGTGAGATTGCGCGGTTGGCGTTGATTATTGCGGAGTATCAATGTGATGTGATGTATCGAGGGCCGAAGCTGGCGCTGGCGGAGTTTTTGCCGCTGAAGGATGATAACTGGATTACCTGTGGGAATGCGTTGCGGTTGGATTGGTTGAGTCTTTGTCCGCCGACGGGGGCGGGGGTGAAGGTGCAGCGCGAGGATTTGGATTTGTTTGGCGAGATGCGGGAAGTGGCGGAGATTGATTTTGAGAATGAGGGCGGGGAGACTTATATTTGTGGGAATCCGCCTTATCTTGGATCTACTTGGCAATCGAAAGAGCAGAAGGATGATCTAAAGCTTGTTTTCGATGGACGCACTAAGTTGTGGAAGTCGCTGGATTATGTGTCGGGCTGGTTTATGAAGGCTGCGGATTATGGGACGCAAACGACATCAGCCGCAGCTTTTGTATCCACAAATTCGATTTGTCAGGGACAACAGGTGCCGATTCTATGGCCACTAATTTTTGAAACAGGACACGAGATCGCCTTTGCTCATACTTCATTCAAATGGGCGAATCTTGCCAGCCATAACGCCGGGGTGACAGTGGCGATCGTTGGATTTTCTAACCACGTTGGCAAAGTTCGGCATTTGTTTTCTGTCGAAGACAGCGGTGAAATAGTTATGAAAGAAGCTACGAATATAAATGCTTATTTGGTGTCGGGAGCGTTGGCATTTGTTAAAAATGACCGAAATCCTTGTTCATCTCAAGCACAAATGGAGCGCGGAAATGGCCCGGTTGACGGCGGTGGACTTATTCTAGATGAGTCTGAAGCCAAGTTGATTGATGTTACGCCTTTTGATCCAAATGAAGTAGTGAGAGCGTTTATTGGTTCATCGGAATTCATTAGTGGAACCCGGCGATTTTGCCTTTGGTTCGATGGCTATAATCTCGTGGAACATCAAGTTTCGTTAGATATAGAAAGTCGATTACAGCGAGTACGTTCATTCCGTCTTAAAAGTGATAAGGAGGCAACACGTCGGTTGGCAGATCGACCAGAATCATTTGCGGAAGTTAGACAACCATCAAATAGTCCACCGCTGGTGATACCGAAGGTTAGTTCGGAACAGCGACCGTTTCTACCAGTGGGCTATATGCCTGCAAGGACGATAGTCTCTGACAACGCCTTTGCCCTCTACGATGCGCCCCTCTGGAATATGGCGCTGATCGCCTCGCGCCTTCACCTGGTCTGGATCGCCACCGTCTGCGGCAAACTAAAAACCGACTTTCGCTACTCCAACACCCTCGGCTGGAATACATTCCCCGTCCCCACCCTCACCGACCAAAACAAAGCCGACCTCACCCGCTGCGCCGAAGATATCCTGCTAGCGCGAGAGCAGTATTTCCCAGCCACGATCGCGGATATGTACGATCGCGATCGTATGGATACCGAATTCCCTCTGGTTAGGGAAGCGCACGATCGTAATGACGAAATCCTGGAACGAATCTACATTGGTCGCCGCTTTAAAAACGACACCGAACGCCTCGAAAAACTGTTTGAATTGTACACAAAGATGACCAGTCAGCCAGCGCCCCTAAACAAGTCTGCCAAACGTAAAACCAAAGGAGAAAAATGATGATGGCAAAAGATTTAACTTCATCGCCACTCGATCGCCAAAATATCCTCAACAATCGCTATGCCCTAGAAAAAATAGAAGAATACTTGGGATTAGGAGGCACTTACTATGAAGAAGAACTGCTATTTACCAAACAACAACTGATTGAGATTTTCGGTATCAGCGAAAGTACAATTGAAAAGTATCTATCCAGTCACAACGATGAGCTGAAGACTAATGGCTATAGGGTGCTACGAGGTCAGAAGCTTCGAGAGTTCAAGGCTTTGATGGATGCTACCGTAACTGATTACGGTACCAAAACCACAGTCTTAGGGGTTTTCACCTTCCGGGCGACTCTAAATCTAGCAATGGTACTGCTAGAGAGCGATCGGGCCCGTGCAATTCGATCGCGCATCTTAGATATCGTCATTGACGTAATGGCAGAACGGGCAGGCGGACATACTAAATACATTAACCAGAGAGATAACAATTACTTACCAGCAGTCTATCAAGAATTTAGCTATCGTAAAACCTTTACCGATGCCCTTGATAATTACCTCGACATGGGTAAATTTAAGTATGGCATTTACACCAACAAAGTGTATCAGATTGTTTTCCGAGAGAAAGCCGAAGAATATAAGCAGATATTAAGTTTGGGTAAAAACGATTGTCCCCGTGATACCATGTATGCCGAAGTTCTCATCGCCATTGCCAGTCTAGAGAATGGTTTGGCAGCAGAATTGAAAGCCGAGTCAGAAAAGCTGGGACGAAAGCTGAAACAAAAAGAGGTTGATTCGCTATTTGAATCGGCAGAGGAAAACCCCTACCTAAAACCCATTATTGAAGATGCCCGCATCAAAATGGCCAGTCGTGATTTAGGGTTTCGGGATGCTCTGCATCAAAAATTAGAAGCGTATATCCAAAGTGTTCCAGAGAGCGACTTTGATAAATTTTTAGGAGAAACCAGCCGTTCTTTAGAAGAGCAACTTTCCGATCCGGCTCTTTTGGCTGTATTTAAGCGATTGAAGGATCGGTAAGTTATGGCAGCAGCTTTTTTTTACTTTGACATTCACTATGCGATCGAGCTGCATGATTGGATTATCGAAAACTCAGGCGGCTTTCCGGGTTCTAATAATCCGAGTCTACTAGAGAGCGCATTAGAACATATTCAAAACGATCTCTATTATCCTGAGATTCACCACAAATTAACTCACCTAGTTTTTGCTGTCAACAAGTTTCATGCTTTTTATGACGGAAATAAACGCTCTAGTATTGCATTGGGAGCTTATTTTCTAAAGCTCAATGGTTACGATTTTGTGGTAATAAAGTTTGTCCTAGAAATGGAAAATATCGCCGTCTGGGTAGCAGAAGGAAAAATTTCTAAAGAGTTTTTGTGTGAACTGATTGAGTCTCTTATTTTCGAGGAAGATTTCAGTGAAGAACTTAAGTTTAAGTTGGCGCTTGCTGTCATGGGCGATATTGATTCTAATGGTTAGCTTAGCTAGAGCAGAGTCGTTACCTCCCTTTTTGGGCGTAAAAGTGCTTATACCAATTTTAAAAAAGAATGCAACAGTATTCTTGTTCCCCCCCTTGGCAAGGGGGGGCTAGGGGGGGGTCGAAGAGTGTTGCACGATTGTAGAGAAATGGTATTAAATGCAAATCCACATGACGAAGCTCCAAAGCTTAAAACCCTTATGAATGAAGGATTTAAGTGCTTAAAAGCAAATGGGAGTCACCCCGAAACCATGCCCCCCAACCTCCGCGCAGACCACGCTACCCCAAAGAAGTCGCTGCTCGATCGTAATGACGAAATCCTGGAACGAATCTACATCGGTCGCCGCTTCAAAAACGACACCGAACGCCTCGAAAAACTGTTTGAATTGTATACAAAGATGACCAGTCAGCCAGCACTGCCAAAAAAATCCGCCAAACCTAAAGGAGGTAAATGAGGAGAAGTGCGATGGCTGCGCCCCGGCTTGCGCCTACGAGCTACCAAAATGACCCGTTAAATACAGAATGTTAAAATCAGACTAGCCCCTTATAGCCAAACAAGCCAATGCTAACCCTAGACCAACTCATTTCAGAAGCCACTGCATTACCAGATGCAGCCAAGGCTATCCTCATTGACAAAATTGTGGAGAGCATGGAAAGACAAATCGATCGAGATATTTTATTAGAAGGCGTGCAGAAAGCTCAAGAACGCATTGCCGAAATTGATAGCGGCGCAGTTCAAACCATTCCCGGAGATATTGCCTTAGCCCAAATACGGCAACTTGCACAGCAATGAAATATGAATTTCACCCAGTCGCCTTGCAAGAATATGCAGAGGCTGTGCAATCTAGACTTGAAGGGTTTTACGAATATCGTCGATTTAACTAACTGGCTTCAGCAAAAGAATTAAAAATTCTCAACTATCTCATAATCAAGCCGACCATATTCCCGCCTCGACTGAATGAAGCGAATTCTTGAGAACATACTAAGTAAATAATTACATGGACATTAATGCCTCTATCATTGACCAACGATTAGCATCAGTCGTTAACGAGATTCGTCAAAAGTCCGCCGAAGAATTGCACATCCAAGATGAAGGTAAAATCAAGTCTCTCGCATTTGTATACCTATGTGTTAGAACCATCTTGGATTTAGAAGATGACGACGCTTTCGAGTGCCTGACCGAAGGATCTGGTGACTTTGGCGTAGATGCCATGCACATTTCCGAAGAGTATGATGGTGAATTTACAGTTAGCTTGTTTCAAGCAAAATACAAAAACAAGCTAGCAGGAGATTCTAACTTTCCCCAAGAAGGCATTGAAAGTTTAATCAACGCAATTCAATACTTATTTAATCCAGCAGCTAGACTAGAACATATTAATCAACGACTGCTCGCAAAAGTCGAAGAAGCTCGTAGTTTGATTCGGGATGGTTACATCCCACAGGTTCGGGCATTAGCCTGTAACAATGGCCTAAATTGGAATGCGTCTGCACAGGAAGCTATTGAACGCACTGGCTTCGGCAGTCAAGTTACGTGGGAGCATATTAATCATGAACGCTTGGTCAAAATTCTGCAAGCTTCCAAACCCGTAAAAGATTCTTTGCAACTAAGTGGCAAGGCGATCGTTGAAGATATGGAATTTAGCCGAGTATTAGTTGGCAGAATTTCCGTCACCGAAATCGCATCACTAATTGAACGACATGGTGAACGATTATTAGAGCGGAATATTCGTCGTTACTTAGGCTTGCAAGGTAATCGCGTCAATGAGGCTATTAGAAACACTTTAACCAGCAATGAGAAGAACAATTTCTACTTTTACAATAATGGGATAACCCTAACTTGTGAAAACTTTTCGTACAACGCTTTGCAAGATGGTAATTATCAGGTGCGTGTCGAAAATTTACAAATTATCAATGGAGGTCAAACCTGTCTGACCATATTCAAAACTTTGCGTGACAACAATTTGCTTCATGAAAATGCCCAAGCTTATGTTCTGCTTCGGCTTTATCAATTACCTCATGAAAACGAAAGTTTAGTTCAAAGAATCACTTATGCTACTAATAGTCAAAATCCCGTAGATCTTAAAGATTTACGCGCTAATGACGAACTCCAGCAAAGACTGGAAATAGATATTCAGCAATTAGGATTCAATTACCGCCGGAAGCGTTCTGATTCTAGTACCCGTCCGATAGATATTACTTCAGGAGTAGCTGCTGAAGCCATACTATCTGTTTGGCGAGAAAAGCCTCATCAAGCAAAATTCTTCTCGCGCGAGCATTTCGGAAAACTTTATGACGCAATTTTCACCGACCAATTGAGCGGATCGCAAGTTGTAATTGCCGTTCAGCTTTACAGAATTGCAGAAAATCGTCGCAAAAGACCAAATCCTGCCGATCCAGATGTTGTTCGCTATGCTTCATGCTTTATTGCCATGCAGATGGGACGCAAGCTTCTTGCTGATTTGAATATTCAGATGAAAGACATTAGCCATCAGAATTTTAAATCTGCACAGCATCTGATTGAACAAAATAGCGAAGCCTATTTCGATGCCTCAGTACAGGATATTCAACGTGCGCTGCAAGATCTTTATGGGGAACAAGAGATTTCCTTACAGCAGCTATCTGCAACCTTTCGGCGTGGCGATTTAATCAGTAGACTTTGACTTACCAAAATGAATGTCCGATAAGTGCTACCGAACAGCCTGTCAATCGCAAAACCAAAGTTTACCACCCATGAGCAAGCCGATCGCGATTCCCTCAGTTTCCGTCACCTACGCCCAGGATGGCACCTCCACCCGCCCCAACGCCCTCGGTATGCGCCCCATGCAAGAACGCGCCTACCAAAAGCGCGGCGAACAATACCTCCTGATCAAATCGCCCCCCGCCTCCGGCAAAAGTCGTGCATTGATGTTTATCGCCCTGGACAAACTAGAGAACCAGAACCTCAAACAAGCTATCATCGTCGTGCCAGAAAAGGCGATCGGCTCCAGCTTCCACGATGAGCCGCTGAGTCAGTTTGGCTTTTGGGCCGATTGGCAAATTGAACCGAAGTGGAATCTCTGCGACGCACCGGGAAACGACGGCGGCAAAGTGGGCGCGGTGCAGAAGTTTCTAGCCAGCGGTGCCAAGATTCTGGTCTGCACTCACGCCACATTCCGCTTTGCCGTGGACAAATTCGGTATCGAAGTCTTAGACGATCGCCTGATCGCCATAGACGAATTTCACCATGTTTCGTCCAACCCAGACAACAAGCTGGGCGATCGTGTCCGCCAACTCATGGCCCGCGACAAAACCCACATCATAGCCATGACCGGCTCCTACTTTCGCGGCGATGCCGAAGCCGTCTTGCACCCCGAAGACGAATCCCGATTCGATACCGTCACCTACACCTACTACGAACAGCTCAACGGCTACCAATACCTCAAGCAACTCGACATTGGCTACTACTTCTACGCGGGTAGCTACACCGACGAAATCGTGCAGGTGCTAAACCCCAAAGAGAAAACCATCCTGCACATTCCCAACGTCAACTCCCGCGAAAGTACGAAGGACAAGATCCGCGAGGTGGAGCACATCATCGAGGAACTGGGCGAATGGCAAGGCACCGACCCCAAGACGGGATTTCAACTGGTTAAAACCGCCGACGGCACGATTCTCAAAATCGCCGATCTCGTAGACGACGACCCCACCAAACGGGATAAAGTCGCCACCGCCCTAAAAGACCCCACCCATAAGAACAATCGCGATCGTGTGGACATCATTATCGCCCTCGGCATGGCGAAAGAAGGTTTTGATTGGATCTGGTGCGAACACGCCCTGACGATCGGCTACCGCTCCAGTTTGACAGAGATTATTCAGATTATCGGTCGTGCCACCCGCGATGCACCAGGGAAAACCCGCGCTCGGTTCACCAACCTGATTGCCGAGCCGGATGCCGCCGAATCTGCCGTCACCGAGGCAGTGAACGACACGCTCAAAGCCATTGCAGCCAGCCTACTGATGGAGCAAGTGCTCGCGCCACGCTTCGAGTTCAAACCCAAGCGCCCCGACAATCAACCAACACCGGGCTTCGACTACGGGGAAGATGGTTACAATCCTGGCAAGTGCAACGTGGGCATCAATCCAGAGAGAGGCCTGATTCAAATGGAAATTAAGGGATTAGCCGAACCCAAGAGCCCGGAAGCCGAACGCATCTGCCGCGAAGACTTGACCGAACTGGTGACGGCATTTGTCCAAGATAAGCCCGCGATCGAGCGCGGCCTATTTGATGAAGAACTGGTGCCAGAAGAACTAACCCAAGTTCGCATGGGCAAAATCGTCAAAGAGAAGTTCCCAAATCTAGAAGCGGAAGATCGAGAAGCCGTCCGCCAACACGCGATCGCCGCCCTAACCCTTGTCCAGCAAGCTAAAAAAACCATGAACGAAAGTGGTGGGCAGTACGCCACAAATCCTGGTGGTGGGGAAGCAGTGAAAAACACCTCACTCCTCGATGGGGTGAGGAAGTTCGCCCTATCGGTAACAGACCTCGATATGGATCTGATCGATCGCATCAATCCCTTTGGCGAAGCCTATGCCATCCTGGCTAAGTCCATGAGCGAAGAACGGCTGAAGCAGGTGGCAGAAGTCATTGCGGCTAAGCGAGTAACCCTTAGCGTGGAAGAAGCGCGGGAATTAGCCAAACGGGCGCTGCGGTTCAAGCAAGAAAAAGGCAGGTTGCCCTCTCTCACAGCAGTCGATCCCTGGGAAAAACGGATGGCAGAAGGAGTTGCCTTCCTGCAACGCAAAGTAAAGGAGGAAACTAATGCCTAAGTACACCACCGATGATGATTTGGAATTGCTGGGTGAATTGGGCATGGACATGACCCCCGAACCCTCCGGCCAGCGTTCTGCCAGAGAAGAGCGGATCATCGCAGGCTTTGAGGAGATCGAGCGGTTTGTGGAAGAATATGGCAGACTGCCCCAGCATGGGGAAGATCGGGATATCTTCGAGCGACTTTATGCGGTACGGCTCGATCGCCTGCGAGAATCGGAGGAATGTCGCGCCGTCTTGGAACCGCTAGACTCACGCGGACTGTTAGATGCTGAGACTGATGCCAGCCTGAGCACAGTTCGCGATCTGACAGATGAAGCACTGCTGGCCTCCCTGGGAGTCGATGCAGCCTCAGAGAACGACGTTACCCAGCTCACCCATGTGCGATCGCGCAGCGAAATCAAAGCAGCCGAGGAAATCGCCCAACGGACTCCCTGTCAGGACTTTGATGAATTCAAACCCATCTTTGACAAAGTGCAACGGCAATTGCAGTCGGGGGAACGGCAAACCATCAAATATCAAGACTATGCGGCCGTCAAGGAAGGTGATTTGTTCATCCTTGATGGGCAGAAGGTGATGGTGGTCGATATGGGTGAGCCGTTTGTCAGCGACTATGGTCGATCGGACTGCCGGTTGAGGGTGGTTTATGACAATGCCACCGAGAGCGATTTGCTGTTGCGATCGCTCCAGCGTGCTTTAAATAAAGACAAGGCCAGCCGCCGCATCACCACCCCAGATTTCGGCCCCCTATTTTCCCATATTGAAGCAGCAGACGACTTACCAACTGGGTACATTTACGTGCTCAGGAGCCAATCGGATCACCCCTTCATTGCGGAGAATCGGTTTATTATTCACAAGATCGGCGTCACCGGAGGAGACGTAAAAAGCCGAATTGGCAACGCCAAGAAAGACCCCACCTATCTGCTAGCAGATGTGGAAATCGTCGCAAAATTCAAACTGGCAAATATGAACCGGAAGCGACTTGAGGCACTCCTTCAGAAGTTCTTCGCCAGCGCTCGATTGGATTTGGAATTACAGGATCGCTTCGGTATACCAGTGCAGCCAAGGGAGTGGTTCTTCGTTCCACTAGAAGCCATTGAAGAGGCGATCGAAAAAATCAAGGAAGGAACCCTCGATCAATTCCGGTACGATCTGGAAACAGCAAAGCTCACGCGATCGTAAGGCGCGATCGCAACAATAGCTAATATCAAATCCCGTACCATAATTATTGATATCTCTCTTCTCTCCCTCTGTGTCCTCTGTGTTCTCTGCGGTTAAATCATGACCAGGCAACGGTCAACGATACAACCCGGATTTGATATTACAAACCGAAAAAACTGCAAAAAACCCGGTTTCTTGAAGAAACCAGGTTTTTATCTATTCGATCGCCCTCAACCAAATCTACAATTACTACAAGGTAGAAGTGCCACTTAAATCGCTACTTGTTGGTAGCTGAATGGGACTCGGATTCGCATTGAGTAAGAGGTCAGCTTCCTGACCAGAAGGATTAGCAGTAGGAGCGATCGCACTACCAACAGTCGTCGCTGTCAAAGGAATAATTGGCTGAGTTTGAGCGTTGGTTAGAGATGTTAACAAGCTATTAGAGTCGTAGATGAGAATGTCATCATCGATGCCACTAAAGCTATTCATGGTTGGAATTGAACCGCCGTTTAGCAAGATGTCATCGGTGGTAGTTGTGGCAGCATTTGCTGTCGAAATAAGTGGATTAGTAGTTGTTGTCACCAGTGGCTGGCTGACACTTTCTAGAGTAGTAGTCGTGCTGTTTGGCTGACTAATTGATGCAGTAATCGTGCTGTTTGACTGGCTAATTGATGCAGTAGTCGTGCTGTTTGGCTGACTAATTGGTGCGGTAGTCGTGCTTGATGGGATAGTGCTAGAACTGCTGTCGATCGCACTTAGAACATCGTCACTATCAAGAGGTTCGCCGGTTAAAAGATCGGTATCCGAGGGAGTATTGAAAACTCCAGGCAGCGGGACTCCGGGGGTGATGGAAATAAACCGAGAACTGTCGATCGCACTAAATTGAGTATCTTTCACCCAAGCTAAATGTTCGCCGGTGCTTGCGATGCTAATCAAAGCATCGTTAGTATAATTTTCACCGCCTTGAACGATTTGCAATTGGTCAAAAGTGAGGTCTTGTGTTAGTCCGAAGTAATCGCGATCGGCCTGGAAGTAAACAATGTTATCAAGTCCCGAACTTGGTGATAGCACAAATATGTCGGAACTACTGCCTCCAATCAGCGAATCTTGACCATTTCCGCCCTTGAGCACGTTGTTACCTTCGCCGCCGTAGAGACTGTCATCGCCATCGTTACCGTTAAGGCTGTCGTTGCCGCTGCCACCATTTAAGAAGTCGTTGCCATTACCGCCATCGAGGGTGTCATTACTGCTGCCACCATCGAGACTGTCATCGCCTTCGTTACCCAAGAGGTTGTCGCTGCCAGCTTCCCCAGTTAGCAAATCGTTGCCACAACCGCCGTCAAGGGTGTCCTGACCGGCACCTCCCAACATGGTGTCGTCCTCGCATTCGCCGAACAGCAAGTCATCGCCGTTACCACCGCCCATCCAGTCGTTGCCACCACCACCTGTGAGGGTGTCGTCGCCGGAATCGCCTGTGAGGGTGTCGTCGCCGGAGTCGCCGACAACCAAGTCGTTACTGGCGCCTCCGTCCATCAAGTCGGTTTCGTCGCCACCGTAGAGGGTGTCTTCCCCTACTTCGCCTAACATCGTGTCTTGCCCCTGACTGCCAAACATCAAGTCGTTGCCGGCACCTCCGAAGAGTTTGTCGTCGTCGATACTGCCGTCAATTTTGTCGTTGCCGGCACCTCCTAATAATTGGTCGTTGCCCGTACCGCCGAACAGTTGGTCGTTGCCCGCGCCGCCGTCGATGGTGTCGTAGCCGGAACCGCCATCGATTTTGTCTTCGCCTGCTTCTCCAAAAATCAAGTCGTTGTCTTCGTCGCCCCAAATGTTGTCGTTGCCAGCGTTGGCGTTGATGAAGTCGTTGCCGGCCCCGGCCCAAATGTTGTCGTTGCCATCGCCGCCGAGAATCGAGTCTGCGCCGGAACCACCGTCGATGTTATCCTCTTCGGTTTGTCCGAGGAGGGTGTCGGCTGCATCTCCGCCGTAGATTTGGTCGTTGCCACGGCCGCCATCAATGAAATCTTGGTCTTCTCTGCCGTAGAGTTCGTCGTCGCCGTCGTTGCCCCACAGGGTGTCATTTCCGGTACCGCTATCGAGGAAGTCGTTGTCGTCGTTGCCTTCGAGGCTGTCGTTGCCGGATTGACCGAAAATTCGATCGCCCCCTTCTCCCCCTGCTAAAGTATCGTTGTTCGCCCCGCCGTCGATGTAGTCGTCGCCGCTGTTGCCGTCGGCGAAGTCGTTACCGTCATTTCCGAAAATGCGATCGCCCCCAGCGCCTCCAGTTAAGCTATCATCGTCTGCGCCGCCTTCTAAGTAGTCGTCGCCATTGTTACCGGAGAGGGTATCTTTGCCGATTTGACCGAAAAGTCGATCGGCCCCTTCGCCACCATCGAGGCTGTCGTTGCCGGATTCACCCCACAGTTGGTCGTCTCCGGTTTGTCCTAACAGCGTATCCTCGTTATCGCCGCCCCACAGTTGGTCGTTATCGGCATTGCCTTCTAAAAAGTCGTTGCCTTGGCGACCGTATAATTTGTCGCGGCCGTCGTTGCCGGAGAGAGTATCGTTTTCGGTACCGCCGTCCACGAAATCGTCGTCTGTTCCGCCAGCTAGCGTATCATTGCCACCTTCCCCGTAGAGGCTGTCGCTATCTTCGCCGCCGTCGAGTTGGTCGTTGCCGAAACCGCCGAACAGGGTATCGCTGCCGGATTCTCCCAGCAAGTTGTCGCTGTCATCCCCTCCCCAAAGAGTGTCGCTATCGTCGCCACCGAACAGGGTATCGAGGCCGGATTGACCGTAAATTCGATCGCGCCCTTGATTACCCTGAAGCAAATCATTGCCGGAACCGCCGTCAACAATGTCATCGCCCCGGTTGCCGATAACCGTATCATTACCGACTTGTCCGAACAAACTGTCGTTATTTTCGCCACCGTCGAGAATGTCGTTACCGTCGCCACCTTCGAGGGTATCGTTTTCAGTACCGCCGTCAAGGGAGTCGTTGCCGAGTTCCCCAAAAAGTCGGTCTGTTCCTGAGTTGCCTTCCAGGATGTCATCGCCACCGAAGCCGTACAGAGTGTCGCTGTCAGCTTGACCGAGAAGGGTATCGCTGCCTTCGCCTGCTAAGAGTGAGTCATCGCCGAAACCGCCTTGCAATAAGTCGTTGCCAGCTTGACCGAACAAGGTGTCTTTGCCGTCGCCACCGTAGAGGGAATCGTTGCCTTCTGCTGCATCAAGGATGTCATTGCCAGATTCCCCAAACAAGTTGTCATCGCCGGCTTTGGCTAATAAAGTGTCATCGCCTTGACCTCCCCACAGATAGTCATTGCCACTTCCGGCATCTAAAATGTCTTTGCCGCTAGCGCCGTAGAGGGAATCGTTGCCTTCGCCAGCATCGAGACTGTCGTTGCCGTTTTCGCCCCAGAGGTAGTCGTCGCCAGCTTGGGCTGATAAAGTGTCGTCGTCTTGACCACCCCAGAGGTAATCGTTGCCTGCGCCAGCATTGAGAAAGTCTTTGCCACTATCGCCGTAAAGGGAATCGTTGCCTTCGGCTGCATCGAGACTGTCGTTGCCGCCTTCGCCAAACAGGTAGTCATCGCCAGCTTGGGCTGATAAAGTATCGTCGTCTTGACCACCCCAGAGGTAGTCGTTGCCAACTCCGGCATCAAGAATGTCTTTGCCGTCTCCACCGTAGAGACTGTCGTTGCCTTCTGCTGCGTTGAGTGAGTCGTTGCCACCTTCGCCAAACAAGTTGTCGTCGCCTGCTTTGGCGTATAACGTGTCATCGTCTTGACCACCCCAAAGTTGGTCGTTGCCGATTCCAGCATCGAGAATGTCTTTGCCGTCGCCGCCGTAGAGGTTGTCGTTGCCTTCTGCTGCATCGAGGGTGTCGTCGCCCGCTTCGCCAAACAGGTTGTCGTCGCCTTCTTTGCCTAGGAGAATGTCGGCATCGTCGCCGCCGTAAAGTTGGTCGTTGCCGAGGCCGGCATTTAGGGTGTCTTTGCCGGTACCGCCGTAGAGGTAGTCGTTGCCTGTTCCGGCGTCTAGGGTGTCGTCGCCTGCATCGCCTGCGAGAGTGTCGTTGCCGGCTTCGCCGATGAGGGTGTCTTGGTCGTCGCCGCCGGAGAGTTGGTCGTCGCCGGTGCCACCGTAGATTAGGTCGGTGTCTCCTTCTCCGTAGAGTTTGTCGTTTTCGCCTTCGCCGTAGATGGTGTCTTGGTCTTCGCCGCCGTACACAAAGTCGTCGCCAGCGCCGCCGTAGAGTAAGTCTTTGCCTGTTTCGCCAAAAATTGTGTCGTTGCCGTAGCCAGCGTCTCCGGCAACGGTGTCGTCATCGCTACCGGCGTAGATTAAGTCGTCGGCATCGCCACCTCGGATGTAGTCTTGACCGGCTTCACCGTATAGGGTGTCTCGGTCTTGATTGCCGTAGATGCTGTCGCCGCCTTCGCCGCCGTAGATTAGGTCGTTGCCGAATTCGCCGTAGAGTTTGTCGTGGCCACCGAGTCCGTAAATGCGATCGTCCCCAGCATCGCCAGTGATAACGTTAACGGTATCGTCGCCGGTAATATCGTCGTTATGAGTAGAACCGGCGACGTTTTCAATGCCGGAAATTTTGTCTTGGTCGCCCCAACCGTCGGTAGCATCGCCTGTTTGTAAATTGACAGTAACGCCGTTGGGGTCGCGGCGGTAGCTGAGAATGTCGATGCCTTCTCCGCCGTAAAATGAGTCATTGCCGGCATTGCCAATTAATAAATCGTTGCCTTCTAATGCCCAAATTCGGTTATCTTTTTCGTTGCCAATTAAGATGTCTTCAAAGCGAGTACCGATGATGTCTTCTAAGTTCCTCAAAGCATCGGTAGTGCCAAAACCGTCTTTACCGGTACCAGCGGCAATTTCAAAATCCCGTTCAAGTTCCGTGTAGTATTCGCTGGGATTGACATCAGTAACGAATTCTTTGAAACGTTGGTTGGTGTTGTTGTCGTAGTCGCTATTTTCGTCAATATTAACGATAACGCCACTGGGAGAATTGATGTAATTAACGAGATCAACTCCTTCTCCCCCATCTATTAAATCATCGCCGATTTCTCCGATTAACGAGTCATTGCCAGTACCGCCAAATAATTCGTCATTTCCTGCGTTGCCGTTGAGAGTGTCATCGCCGCCTTGGCCTAAAAGTACGTCGTCATCGAAGCCGCCAAACAGGGTATCTTTGCCGTCGCCACCATCAATGTAGTCTTGACCTTGACTGCCGAAAAGGTTGTCTTCGCCAGCTTGTCCGTAAATATCATCGTCGTCGGCCCCGCCATCAATGATGTCTTGGCCGTCGCCACCTTCTAGCCAGTCATTGTTTTCGTTGCCTTGGATGACATCGTTGCCGGCTTGTCCGTAAATTCTGTCATCACCGGTATTGCCGAAAAGCAAGTCTTGGCCGTTGCCACCATCGATGAAATCGTCGTCGGCGTTGCCTTCTACGGTGTCGCTGCCCTCTTGCCCGTAGAGGATGTCGTTGCCTTCGTTGCCTTCGATGAAGTCGCGGCCGCTGCCACCTTCGGCGTAGTCTTCGCCGGTGTTGCCTTGGATGATGTCGCTGCCGGATTGGCCGTAGAGTTTGTCATCGCCGGTACCTCCGATGAGGATATCGTTGTCGCTACCACCGTCGAGGATGTCGTCGCCATCTTCACCAAAAAGTTGGTCGTTGCCAGCTTCGCCGTAGAGTAAGTCGGCATTTAATCCACCATAAAGTTGGTCTTGGTCGTCGCCACCATATAAAGTGTCGTTTCCGGCTTCTCCTTGTAACAAATCATCGCCTTCTTCGCCTCGCAAGTCGTCATTTCCCGTGCCGCCATTGAGGGTATCTTTGCCAATTCCGCCGTAAAGAGAATCGTTGTTTTCTTCTCCTTTTAAGTCATCGTCTCCTTCTTCGCCGTAGAGTTTGTCTTCTCCTTGGCCGCCGTACAAGGAATCATTTTCGGTTCCGCCGTAGAGAGAGTCGTTGCCATTTTCTCCTCGGAGGTCATCAGCGCCTTGTTCGCCGCGCAGTTCGTCTTCGCCATCGCCACCGTAGAGGAAGTCGTTATCTTGACCGCCGTAGAGTGAGTCGTTGCCGTTTTCTCCTCTTAAATCGTCGCTTCCTTCATCACCTCGGAGGTCATCATTGTCATCGCCGCCGTAAGCTTTGTCATTACCAGTGCCACCGTAGAATGTATCGTCTCCTTTTTGTCCCCAAAAAAGGTCGTTTCCGCCTTGGGCGTAGAAGATATCGCTGTAGTCACCCCCGGTCATTGTGTCATTGAAATTTGAGCCGCTGATGATTTCGATATTTCCAAGAGTGTCTACAGTTTTCGCGCCTTTTACAACAAAGCCATCTTCAACTTTGTAAACATCAAATTTGTCAGCAACTTTATCTGCCCAAACTTTAATTCCAATTAAACTGCCCGAGTAATTAGCAGTATCACTTCCTGTTCCGGTTCCACCGTCCAAAAAGTCGAAGCCAGAGTCACCTGTTAAATTGTCGCTACTGTCATCTATACCTTGTAAAACATCGTTGCGTTCTCCTCCTTGAATATAACCATTTCCTTTGATCCAGTCATCATCATTTGTTGAAGTTGTAGTGACTGTCCCTTTAGGGAAATAGAATCCATTAGGATGCAATTCGTAAGCAATTTTTTTAAAGATACTATCAATTATTGAGCCTTCATATAGGTACTTATTGAAGTCATGTTGACCAAATCCTAGTTGTTGAATAGCTGTTGTTCCAGCATCAAACAAACTCTTGATTTTATTCATCAAAGAGTCATTTGTAAACTGAAGCTTCGTAACTGGATCGCCATCGTTACGAATATTGTACTGATCGTTTCCATTGTAACTTTGAATTCCACCTGCCGCAAAGTAATTAGTTGGAGAACCGAATGCTAAAATTCTAGTTTTTGCAGGATCTGCACTAGCTCCCATAGTTTTTAAAGCATCTTCAAGGAAAAAATTTCCTTGCGAATAACCCATCAAAATTAAAGAGTTGTTAGTATCCTTCAGCCAGTTCGTCGCATCTGGAATCCATTTACCGTTTAGAGTTTCGCTGGCTTGAGTTGGATCGAGATACCAAAATTGTTCAAAAGCTTCTTTGAAGTCCTCTGGTACAGCAGCAAGTGCGCCTTTATAGATAGCGTCAGCAGCAGCTAACCAAGTGTCATAAGGAGGTGGCAAAGGAACAGCAGAAACTAATCCTTCCATTAAATCTATTAGTTTAGGAACAAATTCCCCGCTAGTAAAGGCATGAGTTGGATCTTTAAGTATAAGTTGTAACAACTCAGCAGCAGTATTGTATTTTCCGGTTAAACTTGAATCTATTTTGATGCTTGGATCTTTGCCATTAATTAAGTCTATGAAGCCGTTATAAATGTTGGAAAGTCCATTGCCAATAACTTCTTTGAAAATATCTTTCAGAAATGCTCCAGCTATTTCTTCAGGATTTTTCCAATTAATGTTATCAAATTCTCCAGGACCTTTTTTTAATATGGCTCCCAATGCAAATGAAATAAGTGCCGTACCCACGCCTTTGTTAAAAGCAATGATAGCATCGTTCCAGCCATTTCCAGTAGAATCTGAGCTATTGTACTGCGGATCAAACCAAACCGCTCCTTTTATATTATTTAATCCAGGAACTTGGATTAATTCTTGAGGCTTTGGCATGAACAACTCGTTGCCATTATTCATCTGAACAGGATTGAAGCTATTTTCTTGTTTATTGCCTAAAAAATTAAATTTTAAAGTTTCAACAATGGCTTTTTGTTGATCTTTAAACGATTCAAGTGTTGTCGAAACACCATTGATAAAAATGACTTGACTGTTTCCGCCTTCTTTAACCAGTTGATTGTAAACTTCTTCAAATTCAAACTTAGCAGTAGCCATGATTTTTATCCTCGCGTGGTAGATACAATGTGTTCTGAAAATTGACAAAGCGACTCTATCGACAAGCCCGATCGCACTTCTGCACTTCTTCTGCACTTCTGCACTCTCGAACTGTCGTATATCCGTCATTTACCCAAACTGAAGTCTCGCGAAGTGCGATCGCACTTCCACTCTGTTGTCGCAATTACCAGTTCAAATCAACTTAATAAATGCAACCGTGGAAATAGATTAAACCAACATCGGAAGAAGCCCTTTCCAATATCCGTTGGGATGTTGGTTCGGATGCGCGATCGGGAAGTTACGGGCGATCGCACTTTTGAATAAATCTCAACAAGTGCGATCGAACTTCGTAATTTCCCTTCTGTATATCTATCAGGGTGAGCTCGGTAGTTTTATGCAAAACTCTCAAGTTTTTTGATAAAGTTTTGCAAACACTGGTGGAAGTACGGAACAACGGGTGTTTTCGGGATTTCAGGGCGATCGATCCCACAGCGTGTCTATAAACCGAGTTTACGAGCACCAGTCCTGTTTACAAAACTCAACCTACACTCAAACAGCCAAATCCACGACACAGCAAGATTTTCAACCATCCGCTCAAAAAAACTTTGGCAGTTCGCAAAAAATTTCCTTACTCAACCTGATAAGTAAATGTAGGAACAAAGTTGCGGCCGCACTTAACGATGACTGATAAATCCAACCCCTCCGAGGGAGAAGACCACTTATCCGACGAATCCGATGCTGTTGGGTGTTCAGTAAAATCGGAAAAGTTCGATCGAGGTCCCGCCCACCAGCAAATCCTCGAACTCGTCACCAAAGCTTGCCAGCAGCCCCCCGGCAGTATCCAGCGAGGTCGTTTCTTGCATCGACTGATTCTAGAGATTCTCAAATCGGGCAAACTCTGGAAAGAAAACACACCTTACTATGAAGAGGCACTGAACAAGACATGGATCTATCTGTCTCGTAATTTATGTGAAGCTACCACAGCAAAACGACCTTACGATCCCGAAGAAAGCCTGATTACGACTTGGTTAAATCCATATCTCAAAAAGCGGCTGTTAGATTATCGCCTTGCCCAACAAAAAGAACAGCAAAAACAAAAACCCCGTCAAATAGTGTCCTTAGAAGGAGAACAAGACGAAGAAAATGTCAATTCAATTGAAAAAATACCAGCAGAAGCGGATTCAATTTTCTATGTTGAAGAAGTTATAGAATGGATAGAAACCGATCCAAATAACGAGTTGAAAAGCAGACACGTTAGAGGAAAACCGCAGATAAATTGTCAAGTTTTATTGCAGCGCCAATGTTTGTACGGTCAAAGTCTTCAAGAACTCGCCAAAGAGTTTGGTTGCGCGCATTCTACTTTATATCAATTGTTCAACAATGACTGTCGTCATCTGCTGCAAAAATTTTGCGAAGACCAAGGATATCAAACTTTAAATATACCAGGAGTGTACCAGAACAATGAACCATAGCAACCTTTGGGAAATCGAATCTTTGCCAATGCCAATTACTCAGAAGGCACTGCAAGTTGCTCAGCAGTTTGCCACCCAACAGCGCCACCCGCAAAGGCATGAGCAAGTTTATCTCAATACTTTGGCAGTGCTGGCAGTTCGCGATTATCTAAAAATCATTGATATTGAAACTGATTTGACTGAATGCGATAGCTGGAATCCCGTAATTCGCCTGTTTGCAGATGCGGGAGATTTGTATGTTAAAGGATTGGGAAAAATCGAATGCCGTCCAATTAACAATCGGCATCAAAATCCAGAAAATGGCAACCATAATTCATCGGCACATCCGCCTGAGATTTGCCAGGTGCCTGTGGAAGCAAGGGCAGAACGCATTGGCTATATTGCTGTAGAAATTGATGAGGAGGAAAAGGAAGCGAGATTGCTTGGTTTTTCTCCAACTGCGGATGCGGGGGAATTAGTATTGAGCGAATTGCATTCCCTGGATGATTTCTTAGGGCATCTAGAACATTTGTTGGAATCTAAAATTAACCTCAGTCAGTGGTTTATGAATGTATTTACGGCTGATTGGCAGCCTTTTGAAGCGGTATTTAACCCGCAATCAAAAAATTCTCCTGTTGAGATTGAAAATCCGGTTAAATCTAATTTAGGTAATTGGTTTCCAAATTTTGCAGAAATATTTTTGCAGCAATTGGAGGAAGCTAAACAAAAGTTAAAAAACCTGATTTCTCCTGACAAAACCCCCAGTTTTGCATTACGAGGAGGTGGAAATTCGAGAGAAGAATCTGCCTTACAAGGCAGTCAAAGTAGCATCAATAGGTTTCCCGAAGCCGATGTCACGCGGGCTAAGTTGATTGACTTGGGAATGCGGCTGGGAAGGACAACTGTTGCTTTGTTGGTGGCGATTGCTGAAGAGAGCGATCGCACTGTCAGAGTTCACGTTCAACTGCATCCGGCGATCGGAGAACGTTACCTACCCCAGAATATTAAACTTTCCTTAATCTCCGACATCGGTAAAAATCTAACCGAGTCACAATCAAGGATTCAGGAGAGGTACATTTTGCTGAAGGATATTGAGGTAGATCGAGACGAGAGTTTTAGTATTCGAGTAGCTTTAGATGATTTCAGCGTCACAGAAAATTTTGTGGTATGATATCTCGATTAACTCTATTCGCGTCTAATTTATGAGCTTAAGATTTATCTTGGGTTTAGGGATTGGGGATTTACACAAGGGTTTTCCCGACATCACAGGGGAGTTTCAAGAAAACCAAACAACAGTTCATAAATTTAAAGGAAGTTTGCCACCAGCCCCGGAAGTTGACGATCTGCAAAAAAGATGGCAACTTATTTGTCGTGCGGGACAATCTAGCAACATTCTTTCTAGAATTAAAGTTAAGGCTACAGGGACAACCAATATTTGTGAAGATAATCCTCAATTGATCTATCAATATTTGAATGAATCTATGAGGCTGTGGCTGAGTAGTGAGGAATTTTATGCAGGAATTGAGGAAAATTTTAGAAATGTAGTTGATGCGTTTGGTGGTCGAGATCAGTGCTTTGAAGTATTTCTCGAAATCAAAGATTCGGAAAATTGGCATCTGCCTTGGGATGCGTGGAAATTTCGCGAAGATTACAAAAACTGTGAAATAATCAAAAGTCCGTCACAGTATAGAAAAGCTCTCAAAAAGGCAACTACAGGAGAAATGCTTCTGCCTTCGCGAGGTAGAATTTTATGTGTCTCCGGTAATAGTGATGGACTGGATCTGCGACAAGATGAGAAAAGTCTTCAAATGTCTTTTGGCGATCGCTGCGAGTTACAATTTATTCACCAGCCAACACCGGAAAAGCTACGCGAGAAGTTGTTAGAAGATGAAAAGAATTGGCAGATTTTATATTACGGCGGACATAGCAATAGCAATGCTGTCAAGGGATGGTTGCATATTAATCAAGCAGATTGCGATAATACTGTCACAATAGACTATTTAAAAGAGGGGTTGGAAAAATCAATTTTTCAAGGATTGGAGTTGCTAATTTTAAACTCTTGTTCTAGCCTCCAATTGGCAGCAGATTTAGTGGCGGGAGGCTTGCCTTTACCGTCAATGATTGTGATGCGTGCGCCGATACCAGATAAAATTGCTCACGATTTTGTTAAGTCTTTATTCGGATATTTAAGCAAAGAATATCCTTTGTTTTTAGCAGTACGAAAAGCTAAGGATTATTTACAGAAGTGGGAATCTGAGTTTCCCGGTGCGAGTGCGATACCAGTGCTCTGTCAGCAGCCAACTTTTGAGGGGTTGACTTTACTGCAATTAAAGCACGCGCGGCGCAGCTATCCCGTAGGGAATCGCCTGCTTGTGTCTGTGGCCGATGTTTTGGGTGATACTGGGGGCGATCGCCGAAACAACGATATCTCTATTTTTATTTCTAATTTGATGCAGCGCCTGGGAATCGGTTTAGCTACTACCGCTAGCAGTTATATGTTAATGGGCCCGATACTTGCCCCAGTTGCTAATCAAATTGGCATGGAAAACCACCGTCAAAATAAACCTTTAATTGCGAAAAAATTTTACAAATTAGCAAGTTTAATTAACCTAAATTATGCACAACCTTACTATAACTTAGCTATGTTGTGCGACGAATTGAATGACGATAGAGGTGCGTTAGAGGCAATGCAAAATGCTGTATTGCGAGGACTTCCTGATGCTTCTGCTCAAATATCTAAATTATTCATTCGCAAGGATAAACATCAAGCAGCTTTAAAAGCGATCAACCTTTGTTTAGATCACGCTAAACACGACGGAGTAAAAGCTGCTTGTATCAAAAATCGCGGCTGGATACGGTTGAAAGAACAGCAGTATGACGATGCCGAAATAGATTTTCAAACAGCAATTGGATTGAAAGAGAATAGCCCGGAAGCTCAGTGTCTTTTGGCACAAGTTCTGGAAACTAAAGGTAAGCCCCATGAAGCGTTAGAACACTGGAAAAAAACGATTAAATATTCTAAATCTAGCGTACCAGAACAAGATAAATGTATCCAAACTGCCAAACAACATTTACGAATAAAAGGAAATATAAGATGAAAATCAGGATTGCAGTTTTTATAGCTTTAAGCTTGATCGCAACTACCGCACTAGCAGCCAGTAACAGAATCTCCAACGGACTGATTATCCATAGTAGCGGGGAAGTTGTGATCGAGCGCCAAAACGGTCGAATTGTCCGCCCTACCAGCGGTACGCCGCTTTATCCGGGAGACACACTGCGAACAGCACAAAACGGACAACTGACGCTCCAATGTGCAGATTTGGGAATTAAGTCGATCGCACCGGGTGAAAATCAATTGAATAGCTGTTTGTTAGCCAAAGAAGAGTCGAAATCTGATTGCAGCCGCGACTTGATTAAATGTCCCGATCGCGGCGACGGTAAAATTGCTTGGAATAGTGCGCCAATTCCTTATATTATCAGTCCGCGGCGCACGAAATTGCTCGACAGCAAGCCAATTTTGCGGTGGAATCCGGTTGCTGATGCGACTAGCTATAAGTTGAGCCTCCGCGAAAATGGAGCGAAATTAAACTGGGAAATGACTGTTAGCGGTACTGAGGCTGTCTATCCGGGAGAACCGGCGCTGAAACCGGGTGTTAGATACCGATTGATTGTCGAGGCGAATACGGGTGCTTCTTCAGAAAGTGCCGTGGGAGAAGGAGATACAGAGTTTAGCTTGCTGGATGAGAAGCAGGTTGAGGCTGTTAAAAATGCGGTTGGGGCGATCGACAAACAAGTACCTAACGAAAACGCCAAAAAATTAGCAATTTCTAGCATTTATCTTAACACAAACTTGATATCCGAAGCAAGAGAAATCTTAGAAAATTTACAACAAACTGGCATGGAAACACCGCCCATTTATCGCACGTTGGGCGATTTGTATCTAGAAAAGCTACAACTGGTTCCCCAGGCTGAAGTCTACTATTCCAAGGTGATTAATACGGCGCAACCTGACGATATTGAGGAGTTGACAGCCGCTCGATACGGATTGGGACAAGTTCATTCAGCCATCAGAAACAATCTGGAAGCTATGAAATATTTGCGAATGGCCAAAGATGGATATACAACCTTGGGAGATTTGCCGATGGTGGAAAAAGTAGATAAGCAATTGCGAGATTTGCAAAGGAGGGAAGACAGGAAATAGTAACGGGCTGTGACGTTAATTCCGGCAGAAATTGTGACGTTAATTCCGGCAGGGAATTCATTCCCTGCCTCAAAGCAAAAGTCCACTAAAGTGGACTGATATCAAACTTTTTTCTACAGTCCTCTTCAGAGGACTTTCGCTATTAGCCAGGGGTTTCAACCCCTGGCGGACTCGCGGGATGTGACGTTAATTCCGGCAGGGAATTCATTCCCTGCCTCAAAGCAAAAGTCCATTGAAGTGGACTGACATTAAACTTTTTCTAAAGTCCTCTTCAGAGGACTTTCGCTATTAGCCAGGGGTTTCAACCCCTGGCGGATTGACGGACTTTGGGACTGTCAGAGGGCGCTGGCGGACTTTCGCAATTATCAGAGTGTACGAGATATCATCTACTAACAAAACCATGAAATCAACACACAAAAAACCCCGCTTTTTCCTCACCTTTCTCTCATTCACCACCTTAACAATGTGGGAAATAGGACTTTTGGCCCCATCCCAAACAGCCACAGCCCAAATTACCCCCGCAACCGACGGCACGAATACTCAAATTACTCCCAGCGGCAACCAATTCAACATCAACGGCGGTCAACAATCTAGCGACGGCGCAAATCTATTTCACAGTTTCCAAGAATTTGGTTTAACTCAAGGGCAAACTGCCAATTTTATATCAAATCCTAATATCCGCAATATTTTAGGGCGAGTTGTCGGCGGCGATGCTTCGCTAATTAACGGCTTAATTCAAGTTACGGGCGGCAATTCCAACTTATTTTTAATTAATCCGGCGGGGATTGTTTTCGGTGCAAATTCTAGTTTGAACGTGCCTGCTGCTTTCACTGCTACTACTGCGACGGGCATCGGTTTTGGCAATAACTGGTTTAGTGCGGCTGGTACAAATAATTATACTCAATTAGTCGGAAATCCTAATACTTTTGCTTTTACAAATACACAACCGGGAGGAATTGTCAATTTAGGCAATTTGGCTGTGGGACAAGGGCAAAATTTAACTTTATTGGGCGGCACGGTTTTGAGTACGGGACAACTTTCTGCACCGGGAGGAAATATTATTGTTGCGGCTGTACCGGGGGAGAGTTTAGTCAGAATTAGTCAACCGGGAAATCTGTTGAGTTTGGAGATTCAACCGCAATCTGTCGCGGGGAGTTTGCCTCAAAATTGGGTATTGCCGGTTGCATCTTTGCCGCAGTTGTTGACTGGTGGCGGGGGAAGTGCAACGGGGGTGACAGTCAACGCTGGAGGGCAAATAGAATTAACTGGTTCTGGTTTGCAGGTAGAGAATGGAGATGTCACTGCTAAAGAAGTAAGTGCGGAGACTGCAACGCTGTCAGCTAATCGCAATTTGACATTAGTTGAAAGTCTGTTGCGTACAACTGGCGATTTAAATTTGTTGGCTAACAATACAGTGCGGGTGCGCGATAGTGCGGCAAATCCGTTTGTGGCAAATGCTGGCGGAAATCTCTACATTCAGGGAAATCAAAGTATCGATCTTTTGGCGCTGAATCATCTTTCGCAAACGCCTTTTGTCAGCGGTGGAAATCTGACTTTAGTGAGTGACGGTATTATATCTACAGATGCTCACTTTCGCAGTGGCAGTAACACATCGATTGTCGATTTATCTGGTAAACCTGCGAATTTTATTAGTCTGTACGATCCAATTTTTACACAACCTGATGACTATACTTCAGGGGGTTACACGGGTGCGTCTCTCAAGGTAGATACAACTTCTGGTACTGGAAATATTACGTTTAATGGAGATATCAATATTACGAGTACCGATGCAACTTATGCTGGTGCTTCTCCGGGTACAGATGAATTTATTTTGGGCAATTCGCGATCGGTAATTTTGCGATCTGGTGGCAACATTCAAACAAGAAAAATTGATACTTATAACAATACCTTCGGTAATGGCATAGGTCCTGTAGTTATGCAAGCTACAGGCAACATTACTATTGGGAGCTATACGGGCGCATCTATCAAAATAGATACGACTTCAGGTACGGGAAATATTATTTTCAATGGAGATATAGATATTACGAGTGCCGATGCAACTTATGCTGGTGCTACTACGGGTGATGAATTTATATTGGGCAGTTTCCGATCCGTAATTTTGCGCTCTGGCGGCAGCATTCAAACAGGAAATATTAGTGCTTATACGAGTACCCCCACGAACATAGGCCCTGTAATTATGCAAGCTACAGGCAACATTCAAACAGAAACGATTAGGACAGAGGGGATAAATGCTGATGGTGGTGATATATCTCTGACTGCTGGAGGCAACATCCTTACAGGAAGACTTTCTACTTTTCTTAGTGTGGGCGGGAGTGGCAATGGCACAGGCGGTGATATTACTTTGAATGCAGGTGGCACTATTTCTACAGGTAGTCTAGCTTCTTTCGCGTCCAGTGGAGGGGGTGACATTTCTCTCAAAGCAAAAAACGATATTACTTTAGACTGTGCTTCCCCTAGTTTTTGCATAGAGAGTTTTGCAGGAGGTGTTCCGGGCGTAATACCTACTGGCAGTAGTGGTAATGTTACCATCATCAGCGAACAGGGAGCTATTGTTTTTCCTACAAATGGATTACATATAAGCACTGGAAACAACGATTCCCCCGGCAGTCCTGGTTCTGTAACGTTACAGGCAAATCGTAACATTAATCTAGATATTATAGGCTCAAATAGTACAAATGCATCGAAAGCAGATGGTGCAAATATCAATATTACGAGCGTAAATGGCAATATCCAGCTTGGCGACATTAATAATTCTTCAGACGGCGGGAATGGTGGCAATATTACTCTCTCTACCAGTGGAAATATTAGAACGGGTGATGTATTAAACTACGGTAAATTGCAAGGTAGTAGTATCAAGTTTACTAGCACAAATGGCAGCATTACTACAGGTAAATTAAATACAACTAGCTCTCAGGATTCAGGGAATGATACTACTTTTTTTCCGGAAAATGGGGGAGCAATTACTTTAAAAGCCGATCGCAATATTACGACTGGCAATCTCACTGTAACGGCGAATCAAAACGGTGGCCCGATCGCACTTACGAGCACTGTCGGTTCCATAAATACCGGAACGCTCAATGTCACGGGCGATCGCGCTGCTGGAAATATTACCATTCAAGCCAGCACCGGCATCACAACACCGACAACAGGAACCGCGATCGCGGGTACTTCTAGTAAGGGCAACGGTAGCAATGTTACTTTATCTACTACCAACGGTGACATTAATATAGGCGATGTTTTAGTATCGGGAATACAGGGTGGAAATCTTAACTTTACTAACAGCAACGGAAATATCACTACAGGTCAGTTATTGACAAGTTATGACGGTTCATCTCCCGATCTTAAAACTAACACAGGGGGCAATGTTAATCTAAATGCTGGGGGAAATATTACTACCAGCGACATCCGGGCGATCGGCAATCAAGACGGCGGCTCAATCACGTTTAAAAGCGGCGGGGCGATCGACACTACCGCCGGAATCATCAATGCGATCGGCGGCAACAACGGCGGCAATATTTCCCTCGAAGCTGGAAGCAATATCAGTACGGCAGGAATTGGTAGCGCCCTATTATTAAGCGGGTTCAACGCCAACAGTGGCAATCTTCGCATTCAAAGCGGCGGTAATATCGACACAACTGCCGGCCCAATTATTACCGCCGCAGCAAATGGTAAGGGCGGAGGAGTCACCATAAATGCTGGCGGAACAGTTTCGACATCTGATATTAATTCCCGCACTTTCGCTCCCAGTATTACTGTTACTGGTGGCAATATTGATGTCCAGGCAAATGATTCTATTACTGCCAAGGGCAAGATCGAAACTAACCGCAATAACATTACTTTTAACGCTCCGGTAACATTAGGTAACGACCTCTCGGTCAAAATTTTAGAGACTGGCGATATTACTTTTAAGTCTACAGTTGACGGGCCTTACAGTCTGACTGTTCAACCCGATGCGGGAAGTGTTGACTTTGGTGGTGCTGTGGGCAGTGTTGCTCCCCTCAACAGCGTCAATATTCAAGATGATATCCCCGAAAGTTCCGCGGCAATTAACATTATTACTACGAATAATATTACCGCCCAAAATATTACCTCACCCGCCGGAATTTCTTTGTTTAGCGAGAACGGAGAAATCACAACTAAAAATATTGATGCGACTTCCCCTAACACTGGTGGCAATATCGCTTTGAGCGCTGGAACTAATATTAGTGCGGGCGATATCAATACCTCGTCTCCTGGTAATGGTGGCAGTATTTTGCTCGACGCTACCGGAAGTATTAATGTTGGTAAAATTGACTCTTCGGCTGAGGGGAATGCAGGGAATGTCACGGCTTATAACCGCAGTGCTGAGGGCGATATTACTGCGAGTCAAATTAACGCTCAAAGTAGTCTCGGCAAAGGTACGGGAGGCAATGTCGAGATTCTGATGGGAAGGTTTTTTCGATCGCTCAATTCCTTCACAGACAGAAACGGCATCAATGCTAGCATTTCTACGGCTGGAAATCCTGGAGATAGCAACGGCGGTACTATAACTATCCGCCACGGGGGCGCGGGAATAACGCCTTTTATTGTCGGCAATTCCGAGACAAATGGAACGGCGGGTGCAATTACTAGAGGAAATAGTAATCCCATACAAACAATTTTGCCCGATCGCGAATATCTTTATACTCACAAACAGGATGTCGATCGCATTCAAATTATCTCCGTACCGCCACCAATAGTTGCACCCACAGCAGCAGCTACTCCCACGCCCGCACCCACAGCAGCAGCTACTCCAACGCCCGCACCCACAGCCGCACCTACTCCAACGCCTGCACCCACACCAGCAGCTACTCCCACACCTGCACCGACAGCAGCAGATACTCCATCGCCCGCACCGACAGCAGCAGATACTCCAACGCCTTCCCCCACAGCGACTCCAGCGCCCGCAGGCACGCCCTCACCGCAACCCGCACCGCGTTTACCCCTTGCACCTTCGGCAACACCCGAAAGCTCGATCGCACCTGCCCCAACGCCGGAAAGCTCGATCGCACCTTTCCCAATTCCCCAAATATTTATCCCACTTGCCCCAATTCCCCAAACTTCGATCGCACCTTCGGCAACACCCGATCCGATACCTGGTTTTCCCATTGACTTCCAACTACCTGAATTGCCCGATTCATTCGTACTGCCACCCCGCGCGCGCCCTACACAGCCCTCAACGCCCACAACCCCAAACGCTGCTGCCCGCATAGCTTCTACACCTACCCTTCCCTCTGTTTCCCAAATCACCTCCTCCCTCGGCGCTCAACCTGCGATCGCCCCCGAACCTTCAAACGCGCCAAATCCCGCGCCCACAGCCCCTCTTGCCTCTCTAACCCAGCCTGTAACTCAGATTCAGCCAGCACCTGCAAGTGCGATCGTACCCACGCCTACAAGTGCGATCGTACCCGCGCCCGCTGTTAGCCCAAGCCAAACTCCCCAACAGGAGTTAGCTTTTTTAATTGGCGATTTATTGGGAGCTGAAACTTCTTTCGAGCTAAATCCTGAAACTGGAAATACCAGAGTTGGCTTTCAACTAGAAAATAATCGACAAATATCGATCGACATACCGCCCGTTGAAACACCCAATATTACCTTTATCCCAGCTTCAGAAAACCCTCCAGAAAACCCGCCGCAGCTTGGCGCTTCTTCCACCGAACAACCCGACGGATATATAGTCTTAAATCCCCCTCCTGCCGAGACGCCTCCTCCAGAACAACCTGCTGAAAACCCTACTAATTGGTTGGCAAATATTCCCCAAATCTCTCTGCCGCAAATAGAATCACCTCCCGTTAATCCAGTACCCGCACCAACTCCAGCGCCCGCATTAACTCCAGCACCAACTCCAACTCCTGCCCCCACACCAGCGCCAATTCCCGCACAAACTCCCACTCCCCCTCCGCTCGCAGAAAATCCCCCACCTGCAGATATCCCAAATCTCTTTCCCTCACAAATTAGCAGGTTGCTCGTCGAACAAACTTTAGACCAAGGCAATGCTAACGATGCTGTTGCTCTAATTGACCAACTCTTTGAACAAGACTACGAAAATTATTATGGGGAAAATTTCACGGATCAACAAGTTAATTTTCAATATGTGAGAGAAACTCTGAAAACAATTAAGGAAGAAACCGGGAAGCAAGCTGTAATTGTTTACGCGATCGTCCGTCTCGAAGAATTATCTTTAGTGTTAGTAGTTCCAGACGGCCCTCCGATTATCAAAAATATTCCGGTCAGTAGCGCAGTTTTGCTGGAAAAAGTGGCAGAATTTCATCGCTATTTGGGTCAATCGAATGATTCGCAAAGTGAAGAATATTTGCCAATAGCTGAGCAACTTTACCAGTGGTTAATTGCGCCGATTAGTTCAAATTTAGAAGCATTAAATATAGATACGCTAGTGTTTTCCTTTGATGCCGGTTTGCGCCAACTACCGCTAGCAGGTTTGCACGACGGCAAGCAGTTTTTAGTAGAAAAGTACAGTCTAGGCTCAATTCCCAGTGTCAGCCTGAGTAACACAAAGTATAAAAGTTTGAAAAACGCTCAAGTTTTAGCGATGGGTGCTTCCGAATTTCCACACACCGATCAAGATCCTTTGCCTGCGGTGCCGATCGAATTATCTGTGATCGCCGGTACCAGAAGCGACAGGAAAAATCAAGCGGGATCGAGCAGAAATGAAAGTTTTCTCAATCCTACTGCTGAATTGCCCTTGTGGCGGGGACGGTCTTTTCTCAACCAGAACTTTACTCTAAACAATCTCAGCAAACAGCGACAGCAACAGGCATTTGACATTGTTCACTTTGCTACTCACGCTAGCTTTCCGCAAAATCAAAACGGACGCAAGGAAGCTGAGATTCATTTGTGGAACCGTTCTTTGGCGCTGGATGAATTTAGATCGGCGAAGTGGTACGATCGCCGACAAGTAGAATTATTAGTGCTGAGTGCGTGCCAAACTGCGATCGGGGATAATACAGCAGAAATGGGATTTGCTGGACTGGCCGTCCGCAGTGGTGTCAAATCAGCGCTAGCGAGTTTGTGGAAAGTTAAGGATATCGGCACTTTGGCGTTGATGACCGAGTTTTATGGCAATTTGCGATCGGAAAATATTAAAGCTGAAGCACTCAGAAAAGCTCAACTGGCAATGATCCACAAACAAATTGTAGTAAAAGACGGTCAATTGCGGGGAACTCAAGGCGCGATCGACATTAATCAAGCCACAAAAGTAGCAAATGCAGATTTCTCTCACCCGACGTTTTGGGCCGGATTCACAATAATTGGTAGTCCTTGGTAATAGGCGATATCGGCAGGGAAACGGCACAGCGCCGTGTCGGGTGCGATATCTGTAGGCAAAAAACACGACCCGGTGTCCGGCGCCCAGAGTATCCCTGACAATCAAGCATCCAGGATACCCGCCACGTGATTAATTCCGAAAGCAGACTCAGGACGGAAAAATAAAAAACCTGTATCCGATCAAGGAGCCCCCGAATTTATCCGTGGGGTCAATGCTTCAATTCTAAAATCTAAAATCTAAAATCTAAAATCGATTGACTACTATCTTTTTATGTCATAAATTTGCTATGAATAGCAAAACTAAACACTAGCGGGGCAAAACCTGTGGGCAAGTTTGATAAAATATTCAATTCAGAAGACCAATCCGAAGCAAGCTTGACTTTAGAAGAATCTGTAGCAGCGGTAGCACTTGTCGCAGCAGAGGCAAATTCCCCTGACACGGATGCTGATATCTTAGAAAGCATACTTTGGGAATCAGAAATATTTGCTGAATACTCGGAAGATGATATGTCAGCAATGTTTCAAAGACTCGCCGGTATTGTTGCCCAAGACGGTTTAGGAGCATTATTTAATACTGCTTGGGAATCTATGCCAGATGAGTTAGTTTTGGATACTTTTGCCATAACCGCAGCAATGTTTGTCGCAGATGGCGAAATATCTCAGAAGCACCAGGCTTTTCTCCAAGAATTCCAGCAAGCATTAGGTGTGGAAGACGAGGAAGCAGCAGAAATTATTGAGGATGTAACTGCTGCTTACTCGGAAGTAGAGGGCGAAGATTCTGATTTCGATGCGGCATGGTACGTATCTCCTGAAGGCAATTTTAGCGTTCCCATTCCAGTTGACGAGGAACGAGGCGGTAAAATTGATGAGCAAGAAGGCTGTGTCGCATTTTCTGACGACTTTGGAGTTTTGCTGAAAATTGATTATTTCCCTGTTGCTGGTGAAGTTGAAGAAACAATCGAGTCGGTTGGCGAGGAAGGTTATCTCAAGTCTTTTCTCGACAATTTTGTTTCTCAGGCAATTCTTGCTAATGTTGCCAATTCTAAGTTACTCCACACAGAATATTTAGAAGATGAAGAAGCTTATTTCGTGGTTTTAGATTTGCCTGCGGGTGCAACTATCAGCGTGCAAGAAAACGATGGCCCTCTGACTCGGTTGGATGCTTACCGGGGACTTATGGCTTTTATTGCTGACGATTTTTGCTACACGGTAAGCTGTCAGCGCATTTATCAGGAGGGGGATGAATTGGGTTCCCTGGAGTCTGAAGTTGAGGGAATTATGAACAAGATTTTTGAGTTTATTGAGACAATCGAATTCGGGCCGATAGAATAAAAATGACTTGTTTATACGGGCTAAAAACCTGGTTTCTTTCTAGATGTCTCGCTGCTCAACCCTATATTTTTAGAGAAACCGGGTTTTTTTGCCAACCATTCTCAGGATATGAGATCAATTCCGGTTACTCCTCCGGAATTGTTGACTGTTGAAGGTTGACTGTTGACGGGCGGGTCGAAAAACTGAATGGTTGAGTGTTAACTGTTGACTCGATTTTATTATTCCGATGCAACCGGAAACGATATGACATCGTGTTCGGTCGATCGACCAAAATCCAACTGGTTGGTAGTCAGAACTTGAGTTTTCTTTACTTGCCCGATCGCGCTTATTTTACCGCACTGCTAGATATTAGAGGTTTTTTACCATAAAAGAGTGCGATCGAGAACAGGGTTTTTTGACCGATTCTCGATCGCACTTCCAGATACATTCAGTCAACCACAGTCGAGAGGCAGCAGCAATTAGCCGCCATTTTCGACTAATTAGTAGTCTGAGCTTCCACCAATCTTTGCTTGAGTTCTTCCAGAGCACTCGCCCAGCGCGGATCTGGCTGCACCGAGCCGGAATCAGCGCTCGACACCGTTGTTGCTGACTGATTGCGGCGAGACTTGTTGTTGTCACCCCGACGGCGATTGCTTTTGCTGGAACCGCCTCCACCTTGGGTAGGAGGAGCCGAAGCAGAGCGCTGCTGTTGCTGCGGCGCAGGCACAGGCATAGGCACAGACGCCGATGACGACACCAACTGCGGTGACTGCGGCGACTGCTGCTGATCGTCTTCGCCCTTCTCAGATTTACCCTTAGAGCGAGGCAATGCCTTCTCTATTTTCAGCGGGTTTTCTTTGAACATCAAGCCGTTATATTTCTCAATAACTTGGTCGGCTTGTTCATCGGTTAGCACCGTCACAAAACCGAATCCTCTGCATTTTCCTGTTTTGCGGTCTGTAATTACCTTGGTGGTAACAGATTCGCCCTCTGGTGCAAAAACTTCTTGCAATTCTAGGCGATCGAGTTCCTTCGGTAGATTGCCAACATAAAGACGAATAGACATGAAAAATTCCTCCCGACTTGGATTTTAATTAATTTGCTCGAACAGAATTACCTGAAGTCAACTGAATATTGACTTCAGGCAAACACCACATAACCCGAGAATTGGCGCATTCCTCCCACCAACCTTGACAGCTCCCCCCACCTTTTAGAACAAAAAGATGATTTACTCTGATAAGGCCGGAACTTAACCGCCGATGCAGAGAGCTTTTAAATCTCAGGTTGTTGTGTAAACTTTTAGTCATCACTCAAATGTTTAGGCTATTGGCTATTCTGTATTACTTGCTTCCGGTTTTGATTCAGAATGTTTATAGCCAGCGCCGTCTAGAAATTTATGTCCAAGGATGTCAATTGCAAGCGATCGGAATGCCAGTATTCAGTTTAATACAGTGATGGATAAAATGGCTAACATTTTTTCAGCCAGTAATCTTACCTCGATCCTAATCTCGCTCCTAATGCTGAGAACTACTCATTTACCCGGTATCCCTTAAATCAGGCCCGGCAGAGTCCGAGCATTCTTTAAAGGTATCACAGCCTTGGTAACAGAGCTAGTTATTTAGGAAGATTTCAGTCTGAATTTGACGGAAACCACATCTCAATCACTTTTGAGAATTCATCCCGCACAGCAAAAATAGCGGTAGAAAAAAAAACAGCCGACAAGCGGCTGGCTGTACTTGCTGTGTTGGGGTGTTGACAATTTTTACGCAATGCCTTATGAGATTTTAGCCAACTAAAGTTATCGCGCTGTTTGGTTCAATCCAATTCCTGTAAATTAATGTAACAGAGGGCTGGCAAAAAAGCAACTTTTCTTTACGAAGGAAGAAGGAACAAGACTGTAGGCTTTCGGGAAAACTTAACGTCAAACCCTGTCACGGACTGCTGTTTGACTATTAACCCTAGATCCCCCCTAGCCCCCCTTAAGAAGGGGGGGACAAGAGTCTTCTCAAAGTCCCCCTTCTTAAGGGATTTAGGGGGATCTAGACTCGGCTACAACCCTGATTTTGACATGGTTTCAGGCTTAAGTTGACACCAATGAAGAGTAGGCTGCGCCACCAGCACGGAGAACATCGCCCATCCGCTGTTTAACTCAAAACTCATCTGGGGCTGCGCGTTGTGCGCGATCGAGTGCGGCAATCTGATAACTATTCCTCATACCTGTAAAAAATGCAATTGTAGGCAACCTCGAAACCCTTATGCAGTAAGTCATTTCCCATTCTTCAATCTAAAATCCAAAATCTAAAATCTAAAATCGTCTCACCTTGGGCCCTGAATAATAATGTATGCGCCCCAAAAAGCAGCAGCAAAAGCCAAAACCGCAGACCAAATCGGATGTCCGCTGTCACTAACCCTCCCTCCTTGACTGCGGAGACTTTCAAGGTCGATCGCCACAGTAGCACCCCGGCGCAGCCAACCAGTCGCCACAACAGATGTTCCGATCAAATCGCTAGGGCGAGTAGTCTCTTTGAACAAAAATGGCCACAAAGAGCCAATGTAGCCAAACCTGGAAACATAGTGCAACCTCACCAAACCCGTCGCCGTTTGCAAAATCAAATCTTGTCCCAGCCAATTACTCATACCCGATCGACCCAAAAGTTCACCTTCCAGCCGCACCGGTTCAGCATCCAGCGGCAAACTATCGGGATTTGACAAAATTTCCGGCAAACTCGGCGAAGCGGTTTCTCGCGGGATAATATCCGGGAAGAAATAATTGATCCGCATCAAAGTACCGATAGAAAATCCGATCGGCAAACAGCCCCAAAGAATCGATCGATCGCCCCAAAGCCAATCCAACTGCCAAATACTCGTCCTCGAAAAAATCCCGCCAATCAGCCAAAGCAACCCGACTATCGCCAAACTCATCGGAATTCCAAAAAACGGCGCACCCTGTAAAAATAGTTTTGAGTCTTTAAATTCGACTATTGACTTAAACGGAGACAATTTTCCTTTCCTGGGTTGTTCTTGCACTCCCGCGTTTGCCAAATCTAACTCTGTCTCCAGTTGCCAGAATTGAGCATAAAGAGCCAAAAGCTTCAAACGCTCTCCCAGCAAAGGATGCGCGCGGTTAACCGTCAACCAATTGCGCTCCCGATTGCTGACATCCCACAGCAAAATCTGTTCTAGCGGCGCGTGTAATGCAGCAGAACCAAGGGTTACAGCTTGTCCAACACCTACGGGTAACAATAGATCGAAACTTTCGAGGAAAAAGCTAGTTTGTTTTTGCTGCTCGATATTATCAGCAATGCCGATCGCAATTTTAGACAAGGCCCGCGTCAAACCGTTAGGATTACCCGTAATTTCTGCAGCGGTGCGATCGCTAAAATACACTCTGCTGCGCGACAGCCACAACATCGGCCAGCGCAACAACTTATAAATCCCATAACTCGTAGCAGAAATTGCAGCGGCCACAAATTTAACAGCAGAACGCAAAAACTCGATCGTCATTAAATCACACAACCGCTCTTGCCAGTGCGCCACCTGCCAATAAATCAAGTAAGGAATCTGAATCACCAGCAGCGCCAGCGACATCGGCGCAAAATCCCAGTGAGAGATATGGCCCAACTCCCGCGCGAAAATAGTAGCAATTTCATCATCCGTCAATTGTTCCAATAGCCCGCGACTCACAGCAATCCGAGCAAAACGGGGCAAACAGCCGTAACTGAAAGCTACAGGAACATTCAGCGGCAAGAGTTTCAGCACCGGCATCGGCATATTTTGCTTCGTACAATAACTTCGCACCACCCGACTAGCTTCCTTGCTGTGCTTGGATAAAACTGACCCGCGCAGAGTTTCTATGCCGCAAAACAGTTTCAGCAGCGCGTCTATCAGCCAGGGAGACGAGGCCAAAAGCAATCCAAAAACCATCTGAACAAACGGAGTTGGATCGCGGTAAAAAAGCTGAATCGGCGCGAAAATAGGCAGTCTAGTGAATATGTAAAGCTGAACCAACAGAGAATTAGTGTTTGTCAGCAGGAATTGCAGGACAAACCGGGCTAGGAAAAATAGGGCGATCGCACTTGCAACGGCTTGCAGCCGAAACTCCAGCAACTTCAGCGGTTTGAGCGGGCGCGGGCTTTTCGTGCGCCCTGCTTCGCGCCAAGTGAGTTGGTAAGTATCTGGGCTGGCGACTCCGGGAATATCTGTTGGGGAACCGGAACTATTTTCGCCACTAATTTCTGCGGTTTCGGGTGCGGTTTCGGTCGAGTTTTCCGGTTCAGAAGTCTGGCTTGTGGGGGGTGGAGGTGGCGGGGAAATCGGTTGCGATTTGGCGTTTCCTGGTTCTACAACTGGCTCTAAAGGTAAAAATCCTGTTTTTTTATCTGCGGTCGGTCGATCGCCCTCAATGGATTTTTTCGCCGATTTTGTTCCTGCATCAAAGGCGACAAAGCCTGTTTCGGCGGGAGTTTCTGCGGATTTTGGTTTATTTTCCGGTGGTTTTGGGGGGCGAGGGGGGGTTAATTCTTTTAAAGCGCGATCGGCCCAAGTTTTGACTTGAGGGTTGGGACTTTTGGCGAGGGAAGAGCACAGGGCGATCGCCTTTTTCACATTACCGGTTGCTTTGTACGCAGCCACTAACCCCATCTGCGCGCGGATTCCCGACGGCTGATTAGCTGCGGTTTGAGTAACGGATTCTAAAAGGGCGATCGCGGTGGGGTAATCCTGCTGTTTCAAAGCTGCTAGCCCAGCCTCTAGAGACTGTTTTGCAGATGAATCCGCCGGATTTGGATTAGTGGGAGGTGCCATGACTGTGCTTTCGCTAGCGTCCTTTCTAAGATAGCTTGGCTGGTCGATCGATAGCTGTTCTAACACAGCTCTATTTCTCTGTCACCATTTGTTGCAGTTTCTTCGGCGGTTGAAACCGCTTAATAGTCAAACTTTCGGCCACTCCCAGCGGGCGATCGCAACGATCGGGCAGGAGTTTAAACCCCTCCCTCAAAGCTAAAGTCTTCGCTATGAAGACTGAAGAATTCTGCGAAATCCGGGTTAAATACTTCCTCTATCTCTTAGTCTCTTAGAGAGAAACGAAAGTTTGTGGAGACGAGATTTAAATCACCGAGCCCATCTAATTTTTGCTTATAATTAAATTAACACCTCACCTGCACATTTATGCCAATTGACGACGAAGATTTTGAAAGCGAATCTATTAGCGGCGATCGCCAACTCGAACTCTTCACAGACAGACACGAATTTACCCGCCGATTTGCCTTTTATTTAAACGAAGACCCGCCCCGCGAACAAATTTTGTATTTTTACGGCGATGGAGGCAACGGCAAGTCATTGCTGCTAAAACACTTGCAGGTTAACTGCTGCAAAAGATTTTCGCTGCAGGTTTGGCAACAATTGCGCGCACTCCCAGAATCACAAGCGGCCGAAGTTGCTAATTTCGTCCGCCACGCTGAACCTAAAACCTATACTCCCATACCCGTAGTCAGGCACGATTTCGGATTGATACCGATTAAAGAAGATAAGCCGCAAGATAGATTTTATGGCTTGCTGATGTTGCGGCGCAATCTGGCAGAATCAGCAAAGAGATATAAATTTAAGTTTCCCAATTATGATTTTGCTTGCTTTTGGTATTTGCTGAATAAAGGCGAGTCAAACGCAACTCTCGAACAGCTTTTCCCCGACGATGTAATGGAATTGCTGACACCTGTAATTGAAACTTTTGCAGAATTTCCCGTGGTGGCGCAAGCTGTAGCGGTGCTTAAAGGCATAGATAAATTGGGCGGTATTAAGCGAGCGATGAAATTAATTCAAAATCGCTTGGGTGTCAGCGACGAAAAGGCAGAGCAAATTCGCCGCAAAGATATTGATAGTGAGTTAATTAACTGTTTGCCGAAATTGTTTGCCCGTGATTTGAATGCGGCAATGGCTGGCAGAAATAAACCAGAACGCCTCGTCATGCTGTTCGATACTCACGAGAAATTCTGGGATGAAAAACGCAGTTTTCAGGGAATAAAATTTTGGTATCAAGATGAGTGGTTTCGGCGGTTGCTGAGGGCGATCGATTTCAAAGCGGGGATTGTAGTTGCGGTTGCGGGGCGAGATTGTCCAGTCACACAACTGCGGTGGCCGAATGCGCTTGCGGATACGGAAATTCCCGAACATTTGATAGATGCACAATTGGTTTGGCATTTGTCTCCCGCCGATGCTAGGGATTACCTGCACCAAGTCGAGATTGACAAGGCAGATTTGGCTAATGCTGTGATTAAATATGCCAGCGTCAATCCTGATGAGAGTTGGGAGAATTTGCAGGTACATCCGTTTTATTTGGCTTTGTGCGCGGATGTGGTGCTGGCAGAAAGAAGGCGGGGAATTGAGTTGCTGTCGTCGGATTTTGCGCGGGTTCCGAGGTTGGAAAATAAGACTGCGGAGTTAACGGATCGGTTGCTGAGTTATGTAGATCGCGAAGTGCGATCGGCGGTGCATTCGCTGAGTGCGTGTCGCGCTTTTGATGAGGATTTGTACATAAAATTGGGAGCAGGTTGCCACTTCCAGGCAAGTAGTGCAAATTTTGAGATTTTGACGAGTTTTTCCTTTGTGTGGAAGGAGCCGCAGCGGGGTGAAAAATGGTATCGAATTCACGATTTATTGCGGCGCTTGGATTCGGATAGGGATAACGATAAAACTCGCAGAGCTCATGAATTTTTAGAGCGCTATTACCGGGAATTGGGGAATGCGGCTGAGGCAATTTTTCATGCGAATCGCTTGGATTGGCAGCGGGGTGTGAAGGAATGGGTAGAAGTGTTTGATGAAGCATTGCGGCTGAGTCGTTACGGGGAATGCGAGTCGCTGCTGGCAGTTAGAGGTGAGTTGTTGATTAAAAGCTATTTTGGGCTTGGTAGAATTTCACACTCGGAGGGAAATTACTATGCTCGGTTGGCTCGATACGCAGAGGCAAAACAGGAATATTTAGAGGCTGTTGCAGCTTACGCTCGCGAACTCATTATAACTCCCGACAATGAGGGTATGCTCAACAACAAAGGAATTGTGCTACGCAAATTGGGTGAATTGCAGGCACAGCTAACTGAGTTTGAGGCGGCAAAACAGTCTTACTCAGAGGCGATCGCTGCCTTTAATTCTGCTTTACTTATTGCACCGGATTATAACTATCCTTTCAACAATAAAGGGATTGCACTTGGATGTCTGGGTAATTTGCAGGCAGTGCTAAGTGAATTTGAGGCAGCAAAACAATCTTACTCAGAGGCGATCGCTGCCTTCAATTCTGCTTTACTTATTGCACCGGATTATAACTATGCTCTCAACAACAAAGGGAATGCGCTGCGAAATCTGGGTGATTTGCAAGCAGGGCTAAGTGAATTTGAGGCAGCAAAACAGTCTTATTCAGAGGCGATCGCAGCCTTTAATTCTGCTTTACTTATTGCACCGGATGATATCGCTGCTCTCAACAACAAAGGGATTGCGCTGCAAACTCTGGGTGATTTGCAAGCAGGGCTAAGTGAATTTGAGGCAGCAAAACAGTCTTATTCAGAGGCGATCGCAGCCTTTAATTCTGCTTTACTTATTGCACCGGATGATATCGCTGCTCTCAACAACAAAGGGAATGCGCTGCAAACTCTGGGTGATTTGCAAGCAGGGCTAAGTGAGTTTGAGGATGCAAAACAGTCTTATTCAGAGGCGATCGCAGCCCTTAATTCTGCTTTACTTATTGCACCGGATTATATCGCTGCTCTCAACAACAAAGGGAATGCGCTGCGATGTCTAGGTGATTTGCAGGCACAGCTAAGTGAGTTTGAGGATGCAAAACAGCCTTACTCAGAGGCGATCGCAGCCTATAATTCTGCTTTACTTATTGCACCGGATTATATCGCTGCTCTCAACAACAAAGGGAATGCGCTGCTAAGACTGGGTGTGTTACAGGCAAAATTATCTGATGAACAGGAAGCACTCAAGAATTGGCAAGAGGCACTGGAAATGTGGAATCGATCTTTAGCTATTGCTCCTAATGACGATTCTGTTCGCAGTGGCCGCGATGCGCTGCAAGAATCTCTCAATAATTTGGGTGACGATACTGTCAGCAGTTAGCTCGATCGCAAGGAGTAAAGACGCGGCCTTAAAAAAGAGGACGTGTCCAGTTAACTTAAACCGAAAGGCCACCAGGGAATGAATTCCACGGGGCTTTTCGCAAAAGTTCTCGGTCGAGGACTAATGAATTCTTCAGTCCTCATAGCGAGGACTTTTGCTTTGAGGCAGGGGTTGAAACCCCTGCCGGGCTCAGGGCTGAACGTTAAAGGCCCGCCCTCGAATTTAGCTATTTAACCTTGCAGCTTACCGCCCAGATTGTCTCGGCGATGTACCATCAGCCCGCTTCCGACGGATTAGCACGCTCATCACCTGCTTCGGATTGGCTGCACGCTGTACGGGACTCCAATCGCCCACTTCTGCAAATCCCAGCCGGTACAAAGTGAGTATGGTTTCCCGGACACCTTTGGGCGAACCGACAACCGTTAACAGCACCACTTCCTGTTCGCATACTGCTGCTGAGTCGTCATTTGGGCGATCGGAAAAGTTGTCGTCAGGCACGAATTCCTGTGACATAATATGTTCTCCTGGTTTTGGGTTTTCTAGAAAAACCCAAAAACCCAGCCGCCCCGCATTTCAACACATAGCAGGGCGGCTACAGAGGATGTTAAGATACTCCGTTAGCCTCCAGACTGCTAGTCCCAGTTTGGCGGTTAGCTGTCCATTGCTGTTGGTAGCAGCTTTGGGCAGTGCAACTAGATTTTTGGGCGACGCGGGCTGCCTCCTCTACAAGCAAGCAACCTCTCACTTCAAAGCGTAGCCGCAGACGGGGGCCGCCGTCAATCCATTTTGGATTTTAGATTTTGGATCTTAGATTTTGGATTTACTCGTTACCAGCGTCAGCGGCTGGAAACCAGTTAGTTGGGCCGAAATGCTAAATTAAAAGTAATGTTGCTTTAGTACAACCATGTCCAAACGACTCACCATTGCCCAAGCACAGCAGCAGCTTCCAAACCTACCCCAAAAACTTATCAATGAGCCTATCATCATCACTCAAGATGGCGTTCCCGTTATGGCTGCAATGAGCTACACGCATTTGACTGAACTGTTAGAAACCTTAGATATTCTCACCGATACAGAATTCGTTGCCAAATTGCGCCAAAGCATCACCCAAACACGCCAAGGCGAAACTATTTCCTGGGAAAATGCCAAAGCAAAATTGGGACTATGAATCACGAAGAAGATGCGAGCGAATATGAGATCCAGATTACGCCACGGGCACTGGAAATGTTGGAGGCAGTCAAAGATCGACGAGAACAGGAAAAATTGCGCGATCGCATTGATTAACTAAAATTTGAACCACAAAAGCAAGGCAAAGCCCTTGTAGATAACCTATCAGGATTTCGCAGCATCCGAGCTGTTGGACAGCGCTATCGTATAGTTTATCAAGTCGAACAAGAGCGAGTTCTACTTGTTGTCGTGGGATTAGGGAGACGTAAAGATGGTGACAAAAAAGACATTTACACCATCTTAGAAAAACTGTTAGAGCCGTGATTGTAACTTCTTATATCCGGCGTATTTAAGCCGAATAAATATCATTTGTATGGACACAACAGTGTTGTGTCCTTTGCCTGCGGTAATCTTACTCCTCGCTAACAGCCAAACCAGAAACCACCGGGGCGATCGCATTTAACTTCAACACAGGATGCTCCCCTTCCACCTGTCGGCAATTCCACTCATTTCTAAACAGCAAAACCGGCCTTCCCCAAGTATCTTTCACCGTCACCGTATTAAACAGCCGCCCAACTTTTTCCAGCGCATCCCAACCGCCGTCAACCCAACGAGCTACACTGTAAGGCAACATATCGATTGTCGTTTCCACATTATATTCCGACTGCATTCTGAACTGCACAACTTCAAATTGCAACTGTCCGACAGCCGCCAAAATAGGCTCGCGTTTCGACTCATCAACCGAGTACATAATTTGCACTGCGCCTTCTTCTTGCAACTCAGAAACGCCTTTGCGGAACTGCTTAAACTTAGAAGGATTGGGATTTCTCAAAAAAGCAAAAAGTTCAGGAGAAAAACAGGGTATCCCTTCATATTCCAGTTTTTGGCCGGTGTAAATAGTATCCCCGATCGCAAATACTCCCGGATTGTTCAAACCGATCACATCGCCCGGATACGCAACCTCGATCGACTCGCGATCCTGAGCAAATAACTTTTGAGGCCTTGACAAACGCACCGTTTTACCACTACGAGCGTGAGTCACGTTCATGTCCTTTTCAAACTTGCCCGTACAAACCCGAATAAACGCCACCCGATCGCGGTGTCTCGGGTCCATATTCGCTTGCAATTTAAACACAAACCCGGTAAAGTCTTCATAAGTGGGCGGCAAATCTCCGGCGCTGCTCTTGCGGGCGATCGGCTTCATTGCGTAATCTAAAAACGCATCTAAAAACAGTTCGACCCCAAAATTGCTCATTGCGCTGCCAAAGAAAACTGGCGTCATTTTGCCAGCCCGAACCAAGTCTAAATCTAGTTCAGTTCCCAACTCATCCAGCAGTTCCAACTCTTCTTTGAGCTGATAGTAAAGGTCTTGTTCCAACAAATCTTCAATGCGCGGATCGCCCAATTCAATGACGGTATCAACAGCAGCACGAGAACCGTGTTTAGCCCGCTCGAATAAGTGAATTTTGCGCGCCCTGCGATCGAAAACACCTTTAAAGCGATCGCCCGTACCTATAGGCCAATTTACCGGATAAGTCTGCAACCCCAATTCTTTCTCAATTTCGTCCAACAAATCCAAAGGTTCTCTGCTAGGGCGATCGAGCTTATTAAAGAAAGTAAAAATAGGCAAACTTCGCAGCTTACAAACTTCAAATAACTTCCGAGTTTGCGGTTCCAAACCCTTAGCAGCATCCTCAAGCATCACCGCATTGTCAGCCGCCGCCAGAGTTCGATAAGTATCTTCGCTAAAATCTTGGTGTCCCGGAGTATCGAGCAGATTAATGTGATATTTTTTATACTCAAACTGCAAAACAGTAGAAGTAATAGAAATTCCCCGCTGCTGTTCCATCGCCATCCAGTCAGAGGTAGCGTGTCGCTGAGCCCGCCGCGCTTTCACAGAACCTGCTTCGTGAATTGCACCTCCGTACAGCAGCAGCTTTTCTGTCAAAGTAGTTTTACCCGCGTCAGGGTGCGAGATAATAGCAAAGTTGCGCCGGCGCTCAACAGCAGTTAGCAGTTCAGTTTCGAGTTCTGTTGTCATCACAAATTAGGTAGGGGAATCATCACCCGATCGCCATTATAGCCTGTGCTACAGTGGCTATTAAAGGTAAAATTATCACTAAAGTCAAGGAAAAAAAAGTAATATGTACGACTCCGACAAGCGGAAGCTGCTATCACTGGTGTGCCACGGGGCGATTTTTTTCAGTACGTTAGTTTTCTCGATCGGAGCGCCGATCGCTGTATTGTTAGTATCAGATGACCCCGTTGTCAAAGAAAATGCCACAGAAGCCATCAATTTTCACCTTAATGTATGGGTGTACAGCACCGTGATTGTGGTGTTAACTGTCGTCACTTTCGGTCTTGCTGGCTTTATCCTAGTGCCCCTAGGTTATCTGCTGCATTGGGGACTGACAATAATGGCTATCCTCCAGGTTTTGCAAAATCCTAACCAACCTTACCGCTACCCTTTTATTTTCCGAATAGTTTAGACAGAAAATCGCGCTTCACCATCGATTTCAACAACCCGATTTCTTCAAGAAGAAATCGGGTTTTTAATTGTTTTATAACTCACATTCGTGACGCCCAACTGGCCAATACACTGCTAAAGTGACAAAGAGGGTTGATTATCGGAGACAAGATTCAGTAAAAAAACTTAAAAGTTTGTGAAACTAAGCATCATCCAGTTGGGGATTTCAGAAAATTGACCTAACATCATGAGTAAAATTTTCTTAATCCATAAAACTTCAAAAATTAGAGCACAATCAACTATTAATTATGGTGTCTTTCCCCTGTTGCAGCGCTGTTGTGAACGCTAAGTTGATCTTCCATTGATGCCGTTTCCCAAACTATGCTACTGCCTTTGGGTTATTTCGCAGAGTTAGCGCTGATGTTCGATCGCTCCGAACCATCGTTTTTGCTTTAGCTGTGCTATTTTTGCATCTGGCGATCGTTTTATTGAAATTTTCCACCAATTCTATCTCTAGCAGGTGTATTAAAACTTAATACAATATTTTGCCAATAAAAATCCCGCTCTTGTGGAACGGGAAAGCCATCAGGGTGCATCTATATATATCTCACTGTAACTCATAGGGGGTATAACCCCTCGTAGCTTTATCGAATCTTTACAATCAACAAATTTTTGTAAAGATTGAGGTTTTTATTTGACTGATCAGCCGTTTTATGAAATTAAAATGGAAAATGCTGACATTCATAAAATCAAGTGAGTTTCCTCTGAATAATCAAAACTTTAAGCTCCTTTACCATGCTTCGGCCAATGGTGGAGCAAATACCATAAAATGGCTACATTTGTGATAAATACCGCTAACTTAAGTACCGTGACCCCGTGAACTAATTCATATATTTCAGGGGGTATACTGATGCTTACCAGCACTAACACTAAGATTGTTGCCCAGTCTTTTTCGTACCACAAACCAACGGCCTCAACAGCAGTTAAGACTGCATAAAGTGCTGCGGCAAGTCCGCTAAGCAGTAAGTTTTTAGGCTTGAGAATTAGAACTTTGTCTAAGATGAATTCAATAATTTTTAGTTTGCTTTCTAACAAATAAGATTGCGAAAATTGTTCTAAGACTTGATGATTTTTTAATGCAAAAAGCAAAGCAATTGAAGTTACTGTCAAGAGGGAAGCAACAAAACTTTTGTAAAGGACAATTGCGATTAAAGCAGGAGCGCGCTGTTTTTTCACCTTAATTCTCGAAATATCAATAATGTGCGATCGCCTGGTTAGCCTGTTTGGAATTGAAAACTTAAAATTTAGTAGAGTGCGTCAGCAATTAGCTAATCAAGCAGAGAAAAAATAACGCGCTGCTGACGCACCTTACTAAGTTTGAGGATAACGTTGTGCTAAGAAAGAGATAGCAGCAGCCCGATCGCCCAAATCGCCATCCAACCTCGCCGCCAACAAATCATCCAACATTCGTTTAAACCCAGGCCCCGGCTTATAACCCAAAGCCTTCAAATCGTTGCCATTCAAAGGCGGCTCAACATTCGTCCATTTGGTGAGATATTCCCAAATTTGGCGGCGTGGACTTCGCGGACTTTGTAGGGCGATCGCAATTAACACCGGCAACTCATAATTCCTCAACAGCAGAACCAATTGACTCGGCAACTCGCACTTAGGCAAACCCTCTGCTAACTCGTTCTTTCCGGCTTCCAAAACTTCCAGGCGCTTAATGCTGTCAGCAGGTAACTGAAGATTTGCAGCCACCTTGCCGCGATATTCCGGTGCTACATAAGCTATCAAAACTTCCAGCCGCATCTGCCAATCGGGAATATTGATAATTGGGAATTGGGAATTGGGAATTGGGAATTGGGAATTATCTCTTCCTTCTTCCTTCTTCCTTCTTCCGACTTCCTTCTTCCTAACATCTGTTACATCCGTTACATCCGTTACAGAATCCGTTGCCGAACTTCCTTCTTCCTTCTTCCTGACATCCGTTACATCCGTTACAGAATCCGTTGCCGAACCTTCCTTCTTCCTTTCATTCAAACACCGATCGAGCAAACGCAGTTGTCGCCACAACTCCCGATCCAACTCCAAACTAGGATGAATGCAGCGCAAAGCCTGCAAATCTCCCAGCATTTGCAAAGCAACTTTCCAGTAAGGAGCTTGCAAAATGTATTTCAATTCGCTTTTGAGCCGAGTTTCCAAAGCCGGAGCTCGGCCATTTTCCCCCTGAATTCGGTAATAAATTCCGCTGGTCAAAGCGTTGCGGATGTATCCTTCCGTCTGCGGCTCAATTTCAAATCCCAACCGCACCGCAAACCGCACAGCGCGATAAATTCGCGTCGGATCTTCTATAAAACTATTCGCGTGCAAAACTCGAATTTGCTTCGATTCCAAGTCCAGCAAACCGCAAAAAAAATCTAACAATTCGCCACTGCGAGGAACACCCAACCGCACAGCCAGCGCATTAATTGTAAAATCCCTGCGGTACAAATCTTGGCGAATTGAACTCGCTTCAACTTCAGGATTTGCAGCCGGATAAGGGTAAAATTCAGTGCGAGCAGTCGCGATATCCACCCACAGCGAGCCGAAAGCAGAGTCTTTGTGCCACAAAAGCGCGGCGGTTTGAAATTGACCGTGAACGTCCAAACGCGATTCTGGGTAAAGTTTTTGCAGCGATGAAGCTAACTCGACACCAGCACCAGAATCGTCGGAACCGCACTTTCCATCCACAACCAAATCGATATCTGTTAGGGCCAGCGTATCATCCGTGGCTAAGAGTAAATCCCGGACTGCTCCACCCACAATATAAAGTTGCCAGCCGCGGTTTTGGGCAATATTCGCAGCGATCGACAATAATTGCCACAATTCGGCACTTATACGCGATCGCAACAACTGCTCAACCGATTCGGACACGGCACAATAAGAGAATTCTGCATTACTTCCCCTGTCTCGCGCTTTTTGCTGGTGCAATTCCCGCAACACATCAGTCCGGGTAACAATTCCTACCAGTTGACCGTTTTCCAATACTGGCAAGCGGCCGATATCGTATGTCACCATTAAAGATTCTATTTCCGGCAGCAAGGTATCTGGGGCGATCGTTTTTAACTGCGGAGTCATGTAACCCTTCACCGGGGCGTGACTGAAACCGTGGTGCAGGGCAATGTCAATGTCGCGGCGCGAGATAATGCCGGCGAGTCGATCGCCCGCATCGACCACAGATAGCCCGGAATGTCCGTAACGTAGAAGGATACGGTGAGCTTCCCCCACCGAGGTTTCCGGGCGAATACTCCGCACTGGAGACGACATTAATTCGCGGGCTGTCGGAGGGTGGGGAATTTGAGCTTTGAGTTCGTCAGCTAACTGATTTAAAGTCAGCAGGGGGTCAACATCGCGGGTGGCGAGGGAAGCGGCGCGGGCGTGGCCTCCGCCGCCGAGGGGTTGGAACAATTCGCTGAGGTTTGTTCCTTCGATGCGCGATCGACCGATAATAGTTAATCGATTGGAAACTGGCGATTCGGGAGCCATGTTGCGGTTGTTTTCGTTTTCGCTAAATTTATAAACATTACCTAACAGCAGAGCGTCGGTTTCAGTTAAATCGAGCAAGCGAGAAGCCAGTGAAGAAAGTCCGGGAACGTAAGCTTCAGTAGATAGCAGCACCCAGGCTACGCTGTAACCGTGCAAAGTTTCCGATCGCAAATTATTCAGCGCTTCTCTCAGCAAATCTTGCAATTGAGGAGACAAACCGGGTTCTACATATTCAGCTATTACCCCCAAACTTGCTCCCTGTTCCATCAACCACGCCAAAGCTATGGCATCTCGCGCAGTTGCGCCCTCAAAGGTGAGGGAGCCTGTATCGACGTGGATGCCGAGGGCCATTACTGTTGCTTCCGAAGGCAGAAGGCGGAAGGGTATGTCGCTGTTTTCAGCTTGATTTTTGAGCTTTTCGACAATTAATGTTGTGCTGGCTCCGACTGCTTCGATCTGCGTAACAGTAGCGGGGATGTCTGAATGCGCCTCTAAGTGGTGGTCGAAAATAGCAATTTCCCTTACTTGTGGCAAATCCAGCCACTCGGCGGCTTTTCCCAAACGATCGCGCCCGGAGGCATCAACTATAGTAATCGATCGAATTTGTTGCGGATTGACCGATCGGCGTTCAATCAGTGGGTACTCGTCACGGTGTAGCGCCAAAAAATCCCGCACTGTCGGGTGACATCCCCCCGTCAATACGATCCTGCTACCGGGGCGCAGCACGCAAAGTCCCACCGCCGCCCCCAAGGCGTCAAAATCTGCTGTTGTGTGGCACAAAACTAAGTCCATAGCCGAAAATCCCGCATCTCTAACTCAAACAGTAGCAATTTCTCGCCCTTTGAAACCGGATGTGTCGATCGGGCTTTAAGTTAACCTTTCCAGTTTTCTGTGCTGTAGCGAACAATGATAAAATTGATAAAAATCTTAAGAGCCGCTGACGCCTGTTCGCGCAACGCCCGAATTTGCCTGGGTTCTTTCGTATCAATCAACCGACAATTTCTCGATCGACTATCGGGAAACTGTCAAAAACTAGAATTTGGAAGATTTTTTTCGGTTCTGGGAAACTATTTCTGATCAACGCACGGTTATATCGAAAGGAGAAAAGATGTTATCAATTCTGTTTCAAGTGGTTTTACTAGGTCTGGTACTGCTGTCTTTTGTGATGGTTGTTGGCGTGCCAGTTGCTTATGCCTCTCCCCAAAACTGGAATCAGTCTAAATCCCTGATTTATGCCGGGTCTGGTCTGTGGTTTTTGCTGGTTATTGCAGTGGGTGTATTGAACTTTTTAGTCGTTTAATTTCACCCAACTCTCTCGGAGAAAGAAGGTAAAAGATAGAAGGCTGAAGGCATTTACCAGCGATTGAAAGGCATTCGGCAGAAGCTAGGAATTTTCCAGACCGCGCGACCCTGTATGTTTTTGCACTTGAGATTCAGATGAGATGCTGCTGCTTTCTGACTTTTGCCTTCTCACAAACAAAAATCTAAAATCTAAAACCTAAAATCTAAACTAGAGCACTATGACTGTTTTCGAGGGAACTTTTACTCACACCGAATCTTTGCGATTTGCTATTGTCATCGGTCGTTTTAACGATTTGGTGGTTAACAAACTTTTGGAGGGATGTCAAGATTGTTTGAAACGCCACGGGGTTGATATTAATCCTCATGGCTCTCAGGTGGACTTTTTTTGGGTTCCGGGAAGTTTTGAGATTCCTTTGGTGGCCCGCCAAGCTGCTCTTTCTCACCGCTACGATGCGGTAATTTGTCTGGGTGCGGTAATTCGGGGCCAAACTCCTCATTTCGATTTTGTGGCTGGTGAGGTTGCTAAGGGAATTGCTGCTGCTGCTTTTCAAACAGGGGTGCCGGTGATTTTTGGGGTGGTGACGACTGATACGATGCAGCAAGCTTTGGAAAGGGCTGGAATTAAAAGCAATTTGGGCTGGAATTATGCGATGAGTGCTTTGGAAATGGGTACTTTGATGCGCCAAGTTAAGGGTTTGGGAACACACTCTTACGATCGATTAGCTAGTGGATCTGCTGCTCAAGTGCTTTCGGGCGAAGCCAATCTGGCGATCGCCCCTGATGTATCATCGGATCAAATCCCCTCATAAGTTGGACTAGCAGTAGTTTTAAGCTCAAAAAACATCAAGATTTGCATCGGGAAAAATCTTAAGCTGAAGTTCCCCCATTGACAAAAGGCGTCGGAGTATGTAGGGTAAACCTTTGGAGGATTTTGACTCCGGTTTTACTG
>NZ_JAUPTE010000089.1:0-26049 GCF_036701705.1 Microcoleus sp. w1-18aA5
CGCTGGTATTTATAATTATGAACTTTTTTTGAAGACAAACTAGCGCTCGTCTGAGACTTTCGCAAGAGGTCTATTGTACCGATAATATCAGGCCGAAAACAACCTAAAACCCTATCAGGGATTGAAACTGCCACATCGAATCACTCTACAGAAACTATGCTGAGGCCGAAAACAACCTAAAACCCTATCAGGGATTGAAACTAAATTTTGCATAAATTCAACGTTGTAAATATTATTTGCCGAAAACAACCTAAAACCCTATCAGGGATTGAAACCATAGCTTCAGCTATTATCGTGGGGTTTCCTACCGCCGAAAACAACCTAAAACCCTATCAGGGATTGAAACCTAAAACCCTATCAGGGATTGAAACTGATGTTGCTACGGAGTGAGTTGTCTCTGCTTGCGTCCAGGCCGAAAACAACCTAAAACCCTATCAGGGATTGAAACACGAGAGATCGGGACATCAACCGGACAAATCCGGGCCGAAGCCGAAAACAACCTAAAACCCTATCAGGGATTGAAACAAGAATGAATTTGGGCATGGGTAGTTCGCAGAAAAGCCGAAAACAACCTAAAACCCTATCAGGGATTGAAACCATTAAAGATGCAGTCTCAAAATTACCTTCCAAGCCGAAAACAACCTAAAACCCTATCAGGGATTGAAACTCGTTAGCGATCACATTCGACATCGGATCGAGGTCAAGCCGAAAACAACCTAAAACCCTATCAGGGATTGAAACCTGAATGGCTTTATGGGATTACTGAGCAATTGCAGCCGAAAACAACCTAAAACCCTATCAGGGATTGAAACATTTAATTAGACTTGAAAGCAAAATTGACACATGCCGAAAACAACCTAAAACCCTATCAGGGATTGAAACTTCGTACAGTAGCCGGATGTTGCGGTGGTTGATAGCCGAAAACAACCTAAAACCCTATCAGGGATTGAAACTTGCTATGGATTGGGGTATGAAAGCAGGGATGGCATTTGCCGAAAACAACCTAAAACCCTATCAGGGATTGAAACAGACACAAATACTTCTTTTGATGTTCCGGCTACTGCCGAAAACAACCTAAAACCCTATCAGGGATTGAAACTTCGGCGGTATTTCCATTCTTTCTAGCTCTCTCGCCGAAAACAACCTAAAACCCTATCAGGGATTGAAACGAGTACGATCGGGTAGAGGAATTTCCTCAAGAATGCAGGCCGAAAACAACCTAAAACCCTATCAGGGATTGAAACCACGCCTCCAGGGAGCTATCGAGGCTCTTTGACCGAGCCGAAAACAATTTAAAACCCTATCAGGGATTGAAACGTCAGCATGAAGCGGTTCTCGTTGAACCTGCGAGCCGAAAACAACCTAAAACCCTATCAGGGATTGAAACAGTTGAGAGAGCAAATTACATACTTGAGTAAAAGGGCCGAAAACAACCTAAAACCCTATCAGGGATTGAAACCTTCGGAAGTATTCAGCAGAGGAGGAAAGAGGGTATTCTTCTCCTGACTCCTGACTCCTGACTCTTTCTTCGCCGGAAACAAATTTACTTCCAACACTTGTCACAGCATAGGTAGTGGTCATGGATAATCTCACATTTGATAAAAGGGGTCGGATTCAGGAATTGATTCAAACAGCAGGGTGTAAACTATTATATTTACCGCCATACTCTCCAGAGTTTAACAAAATTCAACAAAGAAGAGTCTTGGCTAAAAAGTCAAATTCGTAAACAGCTTGATGAGTTTGATTGCTTGCATTTTGGCGACCCTTGGATGTCTTGCGCCTTGCGTCCTAACACGGGCAGTTGCTATATGTGATTTACCAGATTATTCAGTTGACAAAACCTCAAAATTATGACCACTCAAACAACTTCTCCACTCCTACTAAGTTCATTCAAAATCGGAGATTTACCCTTAAAAAATCGAGTAGTCATGGCACCTCTAACGAGAGCCAGAGCCGGTGAAGCGCGGATGCCCAACGCCTTGATGACAGAGTATTACACTCAACGAGCCTCCGCTGGTTTAATCATTACAGAAGCCACCGTGGTTTCTACTCAAGCTAATGGTTGGCTCAATACGCCCGGTATTTATTCAGACGAACAAGGCGAAGCTTGGAAACAAATTGTGACTGCGGTTCATGCCCACCAAACGCCGATTTTCATGCAGCTTTGGCACTGCGGGCGGGCTTCCCACAGCAGTTTTCATCAAAACAATCAATTGCCAGTTGCAGCCTCTGCCATCAAAATAAACGGAGAAGGTCTTCATACCCCTGTGGGCAAAGAACCCTACGAAACTCCCCGCGCTCTAGAAACCCATGAAATCTCCCTGGTTGTAGAAGATTATCGCAAGGCGGCAGAACGAGCAAAAATGGCAGGTTTTGACGGTGTAGAAATTCACGCGGCAAACGGCTATCTCATTGACACATTCCTGCAAACCCAAACCAATCACCGCACTGATTCCTATGGTGGCTCAGTTGAAAACCGTTACCGTTTTCTTAAGGAAATTGTCGAGGCGATTATCACAGTATTTCCGGCAAACAGAGTGGGAGTTAGACTTTCTCCCAACGGTAATTTTAATGATATGGGTTCTCCAGAATATCGAGAAGATTTTCTGTATTTCGCAGAGCAGTTAAATGCCTATGATTTAGCTTACCTTCACTTGGTGGACGGTCTAGCATTTGGCTTTCATGAATTGGGAACGCCGATGACGATAGCAGAGTTTCGCGATGTGTTTGCAGGGCCGCTCGTCGGCAACTGCGGATATACTCAAGAACAGGCTGAAACGGCCCTGAGCAGCAAACTTGCCGATTTAGTAGCTTTTGGTCGGGATTTTATCAGCAATCCTGACTTGGTAGAGCGTTTTACTAATGGTTGGCCACTCAATCCGCCTGCTGAAATGGGCGTCTGGTATTCTTTTGGCCCTGAAGGTTATATCGATTTCCCTACCTATCATGAACCTCAAGCTATTTCTTAGTTAAATTGGTTGGGGCGGGTTTATCAATAAATAGTGAGTATGTGCGTCATAGATAATGGTGAACTCGCCCTAAAAGATGTATGGTTAATTTCTCAAAATAGGAGTCGGATTTGGAGTCATATTTGATTTTTATCGCCAGTTGAAAGCGAGTATTTATTATTTGTAAAAACACTTCTTCTGCCTCCTGCCTCGCAGTATCAGCCCTCCTGCCCCCTGCCTCGCAGTCTCGGCCCTCCAATTTCTAGCTTGTCGGCAAAAGTGAGAGGCTCCCAGTTGAGATCGAGAACGTTTCCTCATATCCTAATAACCATAGGGTACTTCAAAACATCCAAGCTGCTAGCTCAGCGTTTGAGTGCCTGAAAAAAATCAATAGCGGAAGCGCTTTTAACAAGATGGCACAAAATCACAAATCCACGGTTATCATTACCGGCGCTTCCTCCGGCGTCGGTTTGTACGGCGCGAAAGCTCTCGCAGACAAGGGATGGCACGTAGTCATGGCCTGTCGGGACGTGCGGAAAGCCGGAGATGCCGCCCGAGAGTTGGGTATACCTGAAGGCAGTTTCTCCATCATGGAGATTGACTTGGGCGATTTGGAGAGCGTGCGCCGGTTTGCTCGCGCATTTAAGGCCAGCGGCAGGCCTCTGGACGCTTTGGTGTGCAACGCCGCCATTTATATGCCTTTGATTAAGGAACCGCTGCGGAGCCCGGAGGGTTATGAATTGACGATGACTACCAATCACTTGGGTCATTTCCTGCTGTGTAACCTGATGATGGAAAATATGAAGCCTTCCTATTATTCCGATGCCAGAATCGTGATTTTGGGAACTGTGACTCACAATCCAGACGAGTTGGGTGGGAAGATTCCGCCGCGCCCGGATTTAGGCAAGTTTGAGGGTTTTGAAGCGGGTTTCAAAGACCCGATTTCGATGGTTGATGGCAAGAAGTTTGAACCGGTCAAGGCTTACAAAGATAGCAAAGTTTGCAATGTGCTGACGATGCGGGAATTGCACCGCCGCTTTCACGAATCCACGGGGATTACTTTCACTTCGCTGTATCCGGGATGCGTGGCGGATACGCCATTGTTCCGCAACCACTATCCTTTGTTTCAGAAGCTGTTCCCGCTGTTTCAGAAGAATATCACCGGCGGTTATGTGTCGCAGGAGTTGGCGGGGGAAAGGCTGGCGATGGTGGTTGCTGATCCCGAATACAAGCAATCTGGGGCTTACTGGAGTTGGGGGAACCGTCAGAAAAAAGATGGTAAGTCTTTTGTGCAAAAGGTTTCTCCCCAGGCCCGCGATGATGAAAAAGGCGAGCGGATGTGGGAGTTGAGCGCTAAGTTGGTGGGATTGACTGACGGAGCTCAAATGGGTGCTGCGGCTAGTGCGGGCCGCTCTGCATAATTCAAAGTTACAAATCCCCTTGATCAGGCTTGGCGGTTGAAACGGCGTCTACGCACAGGATGTGGGTAGACGCGGACTCAATAAAGGGGGTATTAAAGTCGGATTTGGTATGATGCACCAAAATCAAAGAAACCGGGTTTTTTAGTGGCTCTGCAGGCTGTAACTCACATCTTGCACTATTCTTAAGAACAGGCAAGATGCCTGTTCCACAAGAAAATTTATCTCTTGTGGAACAGGCATCTTGCCTGTTCATAAAAAGATTATTGAGAAGGGTGCCATATCTCAGTTGTAGCGCGTCTTTTCGGACACAACCCGGTTTCTGGTTTACCCTGGCGTGCAGGAATGTTCTGGTCGCTGCGTTAGCATGAAAGCGTAGGTTTTGCAACAAAAAAAATTTGGTTTTTTTTACCGTTTACCATCGACTTACACGATATTTTTTCGGATAAGAACCCGGTTGAAGCGTAAGTCTTGGGAAATCAACAGCCGTCGATCGACCTTTTGGTTTGTAGCGTCGCCGAAACTGTTAGCTGCGACGGCTGTTTCGTTTTTTTGCTGTTAAGATTGATTTTTACTTGAGGGTGCTCTATTGCGGAAAATATTTTACCCAATTATTCGAGATAATTAGATTCTATGGCTTGTCGCTCGCAAAAACTATTTTTATTCGCTGGTATTTTTGGGTTAGTTTTGTTGGCAAAACCAGCGAAAACATCCGCTAGCACAGTTGAAATTTTGACCTCAAATGTTGAGGATTTGGCCGCAGTTAGCAGCAGAGGCGATCGAGCTTTCCTTCCCGATACCACTTTTGACAAACGCGAAGACTTGCCCGTAAAAGACGAGGAAACGCAGTTACCCGCTGAATCAGAACGATCGGCTTTGGCGACAACTTTACCCTTATCCCCACCTGCGGAAACTGCCGACTTAGAGTCGGAAGCGGCAAATTCAGCCGATCGCACATTCAGCACAAAAACTCAAGAAACCGAGCTTTTTAACTCAGATCAAAAGCTAGAAGAAAATATTGACCGACAAAAAATTGAATTGGGTATCGATCGACCCTCGCAACTCAGTCAACTGCCCAACCCAATTCTGCCGCGAGAACCCGAATTACCCGCTCCTGAGCCGCCACAACCGCCTGGGCCGTCTCCCCTCCAACCCACCCGACCAACACCCGTTGAAAGCGAAATTAGACCTGGGATTCTGGGTACAATTAAGGTCGCTGGCTTTGAATTTGAGGGCAACACAGCTTTTAGCGATCGCGAACTCGCAGAAGTTACGCAACAGTTTGCGGGGCGCGAAATCACCTTTGCGGAACTGATCGCAGCCGAAGCAGCCGTCACTCAAAAATATGTAGCGGCAGGATACATCAATTCCGGCGCTGTAATTCTCGCCAACCAAACCTTTCCGAGAGAAGGAGGTGTGGTGAAAATTCGGATTGTAGAAGGCGGATTAGATGAAATTGTGATTACTGGAAACAGGCGCTTAAATTCCAATTACGTGCGATCGCGCCTAGAACGCGCTACCAGACGGCCCCTCAATAGATCTCGGTTGCTGGAAGCCTTGCAACTGCTGCAACTCGACCCCTTAATTGGCAATATTTCCGCCGAATTGCAAGCCGGAAGCCGCCCGGAAAACAGCCGCTTAGAAGTACGGGTAAAAGAAGCAGACAGCTTTAGCGGTGAAGTGTTCGCAGACAACAATCGATCGCCCAGCGTCGGAAGTTTTCGGCGCGGTGTTCGCATCAATCAAGCAAATTTGCTCGGTTTGGGCGACGGATTAGAGGTATCTTATGCTAACACCGACGGCAGCAATGAATTTAACGGCAGCTACACCGTCCCCGTCAACGCGCGCAACGGCACGATTGGCTTCGCTGCGAGCGCTGCTAGCACCAACATTATCGAGGAACCGTTCGATCGTGCACAAATCGAGGGTAAATCGCGGACTTACGAGTTAACTTACCGCCAGCCGATTGTCGAAAAGCCCGATCGCACTTTGGCTTTGGGACTGAGTTTTTCGCGGCAAGAAAGCGATACATTCCTGTCGGGAAAAGAGTTTGCGCTTTCAGCGGGAGCAAATGAGCGTGGCGAAACCCGGGTTTCGGCTGTGCGCTTTTTTCAAGAATACGTGCAGCGGAGTTCCAGCCAAGTGTTCGCGGCGCGATCGCAATTCTCCCTCGGCACTAATCTGTTCGGCGCTACTGCAAACGATAGCGGCCCTGACAGTCGCTTTCTGGCGTGGCGCGGACAAGCCCAATACGTGCGGCTGCTAGCCCCAGAAACCTTGCTGATTGTGCGTTCTGACATTCAATTAGCCGATCGCCCCCTGCTTTCCCTCGAACAAATTGGGATCGGTGGCGTTCAAAGCGTGCGCGGATACCGCCAAGATTTGCTGTTAACCGATAGCGGTGCAATCGCCTCTGCTGAAGTGCGAATCCCGGTTTGGCGTGTCCCCGCAGTCCAAGGTTTGTTGCAAGTGGCTCCGTTTATCGATTTTGGGGTAGGGTGGAACCAGTCGGAGGAAAAGGCCAATCCTGAGTCGGATAAACTGCTGGGTGCGGGTTTAGGCCTAGTTTGGCAGATGGGCGATCGGTTGAATGTGCGTCTAGACTATGGTATTCCTTTGATCAATGCTCGATCGGGCGATCGTACTTTGCAGGAAAAAGGCCTATACTTTCGGATTAATTATTTTGCGTTTTAAATTGTAGGTTGGGTTGAGCGCGATCGAACCCTACGCTTCGCTTCGCCCAACACTTTCATCTTTAGCGGTGACGGTCAAATTTTATTAAGTGGCGGCCTCGATCGCACGATTAAGCTGTGGGATGTCGCAACCGGATGTTGTATTAGGACGTTGATGGGCGATCGGCTGTATGAAGGGATGAATCTTCGAGGGGCAACGGAATTGACAAACGCTCAAAAAGCTACATTGAAAGTGTTAGGGGATTTGATTTGAGTGAGACTATATTTGACAGCTTAAAGGTAGTTTATCCACTACTTTATCAATAATCCCATACGCCTTAGCTTCCTGGGCAGACATAAAAAAATCCTGAGCGGTATCGACTAGGATTCGCTCCAAGGGTTGACCAGTAAGATTTGCTAATAACTGATTGAGTTGTCTTTTCAAATGGATAATTTCTTTTGCCTGATTTTTAAGATCTCTGCCCTGCCCCTGAACACCCACAAAAGGTTGATGAATCATAATTCGCGAGTGATGTAAGGCAAAACGTTTTCCCTTTGTACCTCCAGCCAACAGTAGACTTCCCATAGAAGCCGACAGACCCATACCGACTGTTACAACATCGGAGCGAAGGGATTGCATAGTATCATATATAGCCATACCCGATGCTACTGAACCCCCAGGCGAATTTATGTATAGATAAATATCTTTTCCTGGTGCTTGAGAATCTAGGTAAAGCAATTGAGCTACAACCGTCCTTGCCAAATCATCATTTATAGGTTGACTAATGATTACAATCCTTTTCTTAAGTAGTCCCTCAATAGTTTTCTTATCCGAATTACAGATAGCTCTGTTTGTAGTAGAGGTATTTGGAGCCTGAGCTAGTTCTAAACTTATTTCACCCCGCTTTAAAATATCACCCATAGCTCTATCAGGATTGAAAACAATAACAATACCCGTAAAAATGGGAGAGGAAAATAAAAGAAAGTATCTAAAATGCTTCTTCTTAATTAAGCTGCTCATAGTGCAAAACCTTTTGAAATTATCAACGTTGAGTCCATCCCAGTCATTTTTTAGCCATAACAGTTGACTATTTTGTGTATTCTTGCAGTTTTTGGAATCTCTTGTGCCTGCTAATTCATTTGAATAATGCAGCCTAACGCCCAAGCTCACCCGCACCCGGAAGCGCCAGAGTGAGGCACCAACGACGGCGCTTCCGGGTGTCGGTGTGCAGCGCCTTGTTGTGCCGTTGTCTTTTGATAAGATGCGCTTAGCTGCCCTTGAGCAACAGCTTTCTATGAACCATTGAGGTCTTAATGTTGCCAGTCAACAACTTACCTAGTGAGATGGAGACTTGAAACTCATCCATCAAGAGTTGCCGGAAATCCTGAATTTGTACATCAACGAACGGATGCTGTAATGTGCAGATAAAATCGAACTCTTGCCCAAGTCTCAACACTCGCCCCGGAACAGTTTTGAATTTACCTAACAACAGGCCGTAGCGCATATACGGATAAATTCTGCGAATACGATTGGCCTTCTCTGAATAAACGATGACATCGTGTGTTGTGACATGAGTGTACTTCACCTCTACGACTATTCGGGGCACAATAGAGGTACGTGCCTCATTCACTTTCTCATAAATTAAGATGTCTTGCTCGAAAGCTTTTCCTTTGCCTCGAATCGGCTCCCCTGTATCTATATCAACGCCCATCTGAACGGCTCCACGCTCATCTATCGACAAGTCGTAGAACAAGCTCATTTTCCTTGCTACGTGAGCAGACGTGAGATTAAGGGACAAAATATCTACTAATGCGTCAGTAAAAATATCTTCTTCGCTCATAAAGTAATTGTACCTTCAAAATGCTCAGCGCGTTCTGTTGCAGGCGCGACGGCACAACTTATAATTGTATCGCGGTTGCGGTACAATACTGTATAGAGTCTAAAAGTACCGCCTATCGATGAGGTATCTCAACCCCTTCTTGCTCCCCATCAGAATCTCCTTTCCTCGATTTAGTTCGCCGCACGATTCGACTCAATTACTTAAGCCGTCGCACTGAAAAAAGCTATCTTTATTATAGTAGTGAAAAGTCAAATTGATGGGTGAAAGAGAGCCGATCGAACACTGGGGCGATCGCACTGATATAATCCAAATATATAATTCTGATGGAACCGGAAACGATATTATTTATCTAACAGGATTTAAGCTATGTCTCGCCTGTCTTCCGGCCTACTGTTTGTTTTCTTATTGCTATTTCCCTCGACAACCTTCGCCCAAATCATTCCCGATAATACCCTGGGCCCGGAAAGTTCGCGCACAGTTCCCGATACTATCAATAACATACCCTCAGATAGAATCACGGGCGGCGCCACTCGTGGCGTTAACCTCTTTCACAGCTTGCGCGAATTTAACATCCGTGAAGGGCGGGGAGCTTATTTTGACAATCCCAGGGGAATTACCAACATATTCACCCGCGTTACGGGCCCAAACTCCTCAAATATTTTAGGAACTCTGGGAGTTTTAGGCAACGGTAACTTATTTTTAATTAATCCGAAAGGAATTATATTCGGGCCGAATGCGCGGTTAGATTTGCGCGGTTCGTTTATCGGTTCCAGTGCTGACAGTATTGTGTTTAATAACGGCTTTGAATTCAGCAGCACCAACCCGCAAACATCCCCGCTGTTAACCGTTAATATTCCCGTTGGTTTAAGATTTAGAGACAATCACGGTGCAATTGTCAATCAATCGACGGCTATAGGAAAGGTAAACCTGCCAGCCTCTGCTGTGCCAATTTCGATTAGCGATAGAGTTGGTTTAGCAGTAGAACCCGGTCAAACTTTAGCACTGATTGGCGGCGACATCCAACTCCAAGGCGGCAATTTAACTGCCAGCGGCGGACAAATTTTACTCGGTAGCGTCGCCAGTCCGGGTTTAGTTAATTTTGCACTAACCCCTCCTGTTGCTCAGCAGGAGAATTTAGCTTTAAATTATGACAATATTCAAAATTTCGGCAATATTCAAATATCCGATGGAACACTTATCAACACCAGCGGAATTGGTGGTGGCAGAGTAGAGTTAAAAGGTGGAAATGTCGCCCTCAGCGGTGCGCGAATTTATGCGCTGACACTGGGAAATATTGATGGTAGAGGTATCGATATCAGCGCTCAAAAGTTGCGGGTGGAAAACGGAACGCAATTTTCTACCCTGACTCTAGGAGATGGTGCAGGAGGGCATATTAACTTCCGGGCTGCTGATTCAGTAGAAATGAGCGGGCTGGGAGTTGAAGGCTATCAACAGGTTGCAATTAAATATTTGGTATCGGGAACTACAGACCCGTTTGACCCGCTATTTGTGCTGTTGAATGCTAGTGCTGGCGCTGGTTCGGGGGGCGATATTACGATCGACACCGGCCGCCTGCTATTCAACAATGGCGTAGTAGGTAGCGGCATCACTTTTGGTGGTGGAAATGGCGGAAATTTAATCATTCGCGCCAATACTTTTGAGATGGTGGGTTCGGGAATTAACAACGGAACAGCTAAAGAAAGTAGTGGTGCGGGAGGAAGCATTAGTGTTGATGTCGCCAGATTAATTATGCGCGACGGTTCTCTTCTAGGTACCACAAGCTACAGCAGCGGCCCGTCGGGGAATATCAATATTAAAGCTGCTGAATCAATAGAATTGTCTAACACCGGCCCGCGAACAGTTGTGTCAACTGGAATCAGCACGCTGAGTATCGGTTCTAACGGAAGGGCGGGGAATATTAACGTTGATACGAAGCGGTTGACTCTTTCTGGAGGTTCTGCTTTTACTTTAGGAACGGGTGTTTTAGTGGGCAGGTTTTTGTTTTCTCAGGAGGGGGGACCGGCAGGAAATTTAACAGTTAGGGCTACTGAATCCGTAGAAATTTCAGGTATTTCCCAAGTTTTGACTAGCGGAATTCAGAATGCTAGCGCGCTGACTTCTGGAACTTTGAGCTCTAGTCGGGGTGGGGATATTCGGATTGATACGCCAAGCCTGACTGTGCGGGATGGGGGGATAGTTTCTACGAGTTCTTTGGGCTCTGGAGATGTGGGAAATATTACTGTTAATGCCGATCGCATTTCAGTCAGCGGCAGCGGAAATAACGGTTTGTTTGTCAGTACAATTGATGCTTCGGTGGGCAAGACATTCGGTACTAATCCCAATGCTACGGCAAATGCGGGTGCGTTGAATCTGAATGCGCGCGATCGACTAATTGTCAGAGATGGAGCTACAGTAACGGTGCAGGCTACGGGAACCGGACGCGCTGGTAATATCAATATTGTCGCAAATTCGATCGCTCTTGATAACAAAGCGATGATTGACGGCACGACTGTATCCGGTACTGGAGCAAATATTAACCTGCAAGCGCGAGATATCCAATTGCGCCGCAACAGCAGAATTACCACGGATGCAGGCACTTCTGACGGCGGCAATATCAACATCAACAGCGACATTCTTGTCGCCCTCCCGCAAGAAAACAGCGACATCACAGCCAACGCCCGCACAGCAGGCGGCGGCCGCGTCAATATCAATGTCCCCAATGTTTTTGGGTTTACAGCAGCGAGTCGCGAACAAGTCAGAAACAGGTTGGGGATCAGTGACGCCGAATTTGCAGCGTTGCAAGTAAGTCCTACTTCTCTAATTCCCAGCAGCGATATTGCGGCGATTTCCCAAAGTGGCGGCGCGGCTTTACAAGGGGCGGTAACATTTAGTTCTGTTGGAGTGAATCCCGTTCAAGGTTTAGTGGAACTGCCGCAAAATGTGGTCAATCCGGCTGCGTTAATTGCTGCAAATCCCTGCATCCAAGGGGCCGAGAACGAGTTTACTGTGACGGGGCGGGGGGGATTGCCACCAAGCCCTCACGAGGTTCTCAGCAGCGCAGAAGAACCGTTGCCGTGGGTGGAACCAGCGGTAGGTGGAAGTCAGCACATAGAAGGTCAAAGAGCATCCATAGAAGTTCGACCAACAGAAATTATGCCCGCTCAAGGTTGGGTAATGGACGATCGAGGACAAGTAACGCTGGTAGCCTATAATTCAGGTGGTGGTGCATCTATTCGCAGTCCGAAATCGACGGGTGTTTGCGTACCTCGATAGGTACTCTTCATGTTTTAGCTAATCCCTCGCTATTTTTATAATATTAAATTAACCCGATTTAAAAGATGCAGTGCCAATCTTATGCCCTATTTTTTGCATTCTTACTGCTGTTTCCTGTCCCGGCGATCGCCCAAATCATTCCCGATAATAGCTTGGGTGCAGAAAGTTCGCGCACAGTGCCCGATACGATTAATAACTTACCATCCGACAGAATAGAAGGCGGTGCAACTCGTGGCGTTAACCTATTTCACAGCTTGCGCGAATTTAACATCCGTGAAGGACGGGGAGCCTATTTTGCCAATCCCAGCGGAATCACCAACATCTTCACCCGCGTTACTGGTGGCAACCCTTCTAATATTTTAGGAACTCTGGGAGTTTTGGGAAACGGCAATTTATTCTTAATTAACCCCAAAGGAATTGTCTTCGGCTCCAATGCGCGGTTAGATTTGCGTGGTTCATTTTTAGCAAGTTCTGCTGATAGCGTAGTTTTCAATAATGGCTATCAATTCAGCAGCCGCAATCCCGAATCAGTACCGCTGTTAAATGTCAATATACCTATAGGTTTAAATTTTCGAGAAAATCCGGGTAAAATCATTAACTATTCAGCAGCGCCAGCCTTGAATTTACCCCAATTACCCGCTGGAATCCCGCCCATTTTCAATCACATGGGCGCTTCAGTTGCTCCCGGACAAACTATCGCCCTAGTAGGCGGAGATATTGAATTAAATCAGGGAACACTCACTGCATCAACCGGACAAATTTTGCTGGGTAGCGTCGCTAGTCCGGGGATGGTTGGATTGGGGTCAACGCCTTTTGGATTAAATTTAAACTATGACAAGATTTCCAACTTTGGTAATATTGAAATAATCAACGGCTCAGTGATCAACACCAGTGGAATCGGTGGCGGCAAAGTTGATATTCGAGGTGGAAATGTCAGCCTTAACGGTGGGCGAATTTATGCACTGACTTTGGGAAATATCGATGGCAGGGGCATCGACATTAACGCCCAAAATTTTCGAGTCCAAGGTGGGGCGCAACTATTCACTCTGACAGCAGGAAGTGGTGCAGCAGGCGCTGTCAACATCCGCGCTACCGACTCAGTAGAAATGAACGGAATTGGATTAGATAACTATAGAGTGTTTGGTGGTCAGTATACGTTATCTGGCTCTTTCGACCCTTTTGACCCACAACTTCTGCTGATAACTGGCACTAATAGCATGGGAGCCGCCGGAAACATCACGATCGACACGGGACGATTGCTGATGGACAATGGAAGCGCATTGACTACCACCACGTTAGGCGCTGGCAACGCCGGAAATATTACCATCCGTGCCGGGGTTTTAGATATGCTCGCTTCTGCAATCCACAGCGGCCCACTTTTGGGGAGTACCGGTAGGGGAGGAAATATCACCTTTGAGGGGAAACGTTTAACCGTAAGCGATGGTGCTAGTGTGATCAGCCTCACCCGCGGTGAAGGAGGAGCGGGGAATATCAACATTAAAGCTTCGGAATCAGTAGAAGTGCTGCGGACTCCCACTGGAAGTCCCGTAGCAAGTTTAATTGGCTCAACTGCCAGCGGTGTGAATGGGGAAGCTGGGGACATTAATATCGACACGAAGCGGTTGAGGATTTCTGACGGAGGCGGAATTAGTTTATCTAGCGGAGCAGTTGTGGGCAACCAACCGTTGAATACAACTGGGGGGCCCGGAGGTAATTTAACAGTTAGGGCCACTGAGTCAGTAACAGTCGAGGGTATTTCTGGAGTTTTGGCGAACGGCAGTCGGAATCCCAGTTTCATCTGCGCTGATGCCAATACTGCTAATCGGGGAGGGAGTATCAACATTTCTACACCTGTACTGACTCTCCGGGGTGGGGGAGTTATTAGCACTGCATCTTTAGGCAGCGGAGAAGCGGGAAGCATCACAATAAATGCGGGCCGTGTAGAAGTTATTGGGAATGGGGGTCAAGGTGAATTTAACAGTCAAATTCAGACTTCCGTTGGGATTGCCTCTGAGCTTATAGATCCTAATGCTACGGCTAACGGAGGTTCGTTGAATCTAAATGTCGGGGAATTGATTCTTCGCAATCAAGGAACACTCAATCTGCAAGCTTTGGGATCGGGACGGGCTGGTAACATTAACGTGAAAGCAGATTCAATTTCCCTTGACAACCAAAGCAGCATTGACGGAAGAACGGCATCCGGTCCCGGAGCAAATATTAACCTCGAAGCACGAGATATCCAGTTGCGCCGAGGGAGCAGAATTACAACTGATGCAAGTATTTCTGAGGGTGGCAACATCAACATTAAAAGCGATATTCTGGTGACTCTCCCCAACGAAAATAGTGATATTACTGCTAATGCGCGATCGGCTGCCGGTGGTCGGGTTAATATTAATGTCCCCAATGTTTTTGGGTTTACCTCAGTCAGTCGCGAACAGGTGCGAGCGACTTTGGGATTAACAGATGCTGAATTTGCAGCGTTGCAAGTAAGTCCGACTTCTCTAATTCCTACCAGCGATATTGCGGCGATTTCCCAAAGTAGGGGCCCGGCTTTGCAAGGTACTGTAACATTTAGTGCTTCTGGGGTGAATCCTGCTCAAGGTTTAGTGGAACTGCCGCAAAATGTGGTGAATCCGGCTGCGTTAATTGCTGCAAATCCCTGCACGCAAGGGGCCGATAGCGCATTTACCGCTACTGGGAAAGGAGGAGTGCCGCCGAGTCCTAATGATGTTCTCAGCAGCAATTCTAGCCAGTTTAATTGGGTGGAACCAGCGGTAGGTGGAAGTCAGCACCTAGAAGGTCAAAGAACATCCACAGAAATTCGACCAACAGAAATTATTCCCGCTCAAGGTTGGGTAATCGACGATCGAGGAAAAGTAACGCTGGTAGCCTATAATTCTGGTGGTGGTGCATCTCTTCGCAGTCCGAAACCGACCGGTGTTTGCGTACCTCAATAGGTAATCTTCAGGTTTTAGCTAGCCCGTCGCTATTTTCCTCATACTAAATTAACCAGACTTAAAAGATGCCCCGCCAATCTTCCGCCCTATTTTTTGCATTTTTACTGCTGTGTCCTTTCCCTGCGATCGCCCAAATCATCCCCGATAATAGCTTGGGTGCAGAAAGTTCGCGCACAGTTCCCGACAGGATTAATAATTTACCATCGGACAGAATAGAAGGCGGTGCAACTCGCGGAGCCAATTTATTTCACAGTTTACAACAATTTAACGTGGGTGAAGGCAGAGGAGCATATTTTGCCAATCCTAACGGAATTGCGAATATTTTTACCCGCGTTACGGGGGGCAATCCTTCTAATATTTTAGGGGTCTTGGGAGTCCAAGGAAATGCCAACTTATTTTTACTTAATCCCAAAGGAATTGTCTTTGGCCCCAACGCTCGGTTAGATTTGCGTGGTTCATTTGTCGGTTCAACGGGTAGCGGAATTATCTTTGATAATGGGTTTGAATTTAGTGCAGCTAATTCTAATGCAGTGCCATTGTTAGCGATTAATATTCCTGTGGGTTTAAGATTTAGAGAAAATCCCGGCACAATTGTCAACTCTTCCCAAACAAAGGCTCCTACATCAGCCTTACCGCCACTCCCCATAGAAATTCCGGCGTTTAAAAAACTCGGTTTAGCAGTAGACCCCGGTCAAACTTTAGCATTAATTGGCGGTGACATTCAACTCCAAGGAGGAAATTTAACAGCTTATACCGGACAAATTCTCCTCGGTAGTGTCAACAGTCCAGGTTTAGTGCAATTTGAACCAACAGCTTTAGGTCTGAATTTAAACTATCGCAATATTCAGAACTTCGGCAATATTGAAATGAACGGTGCATTTATAAATACTAGCGGATTAGGAGGTGGGAAAGTCGATATTCGAGGTGGAAATATTAATCTTAATGGTTCAGGAATTTATGGACTGACACTCGGAAATATAAATGGTAGAGGCATTGACATCAATTCCCAAAACTTACGAGTTGAGGGGGGGTCGCAAATTTTTGCCTCCACACTGGGAGAGGGGAGGGGAAGCGATATCAACATCCGCGCTACTGGCTCAGTAGAAATGATCGGGTTGGGAATTGAGGGCTATCAGCAGCTTACAGAAAATTTTCAGACATCTGGAACAGGCAACCCCTTTATTTCGCAAATCGTTCTGTTTACTAGCGCTCTTGGCAGTGGAGCAGCCGGAGATATTAACATTGAAGCCGGACGGCTGTTGATGAGCAATGGGGTAGTGGGCGGTGCCCCCACCTTTGGTGCTGGGGATGGCGGAAATCTGGCTATCCGCGCCAACACGGTCGAACTCGTCAGTTCAACGCTCTATAACGGAACAACCAACGAAAGCACTGGTCAAGGCGGAAACATCACTGTTGAAGCCCAACGGTTAATTCTGCGCGATGGCGGTGCGTTTGCCAGCTTCAGCCTTAGTGATGGAGCATCGGGGAATATCGCGATTAAAGCGAGTGAATCTGTGGAATTATCGGGTAGTCTTCCTGTAGGTCTAGGGCAAACTCGGCTCGGCACGAATACTTTTGATGGGAATGGAACAGGTGGGGATATTAGCATCGACACTAAGCGGCTGAGTGTTTCTAATGGAGCCACAATTAGTTTAACGACAGGTGCTATTTTTGGCGAAGTCGTGTTTTCTACAACTGGGGGGACGGGAGGAAATTTAACTGTGAGAGCCTCCGAGTCTATAGAAGTGAGCGGCGAGTCAAGATTTTTGGAGAATGCGGGCTATGTAGCAAGTTCTTTTGTTACTCAAACTGCAAGTTCTGGTAGAGGTGGAGATATCCGCCTGTCAACACCTAAACTAACTGTGCAGAATGGCGGGGTTATTTCTGCGGCTTCTTTGGGTATAGCAGATGCAGGAGATATTACAATTAATGCCGATCGCTTACAAGTGCAAGGTATTGGGAGTAACAGTGGGTTGAGGAGTGGAATTGAGGCCTCGGTTGGTAGGGCGTTTAATGCTGTAAATCCCACTGCTAGCGGAAATGCAGGCTCGTTGAATTTGAATGCTAATCAATTGATTCTTCGGGATAGTGCAGTTGTTAATGTTCAATCTTTAGGAACAGGTAGAGCTGGCAATATTAACGTTGTAGCTAACTCAATTTCCCTGGATAATAAAAGCATAATTGATGGCACGACTGTCTCTGGAACAGGGGCAAATATTAACCTGCAAGCGCAAGACATTCAGTTGCGACGCGGCAGTAGAATCACCACGGATGCAGGTATTTCTGAGGGCGGTAATATCAGAATTAATAGCGATATTTTGGTAGCTTTACCCCGAGAGAATAGTGATATTACAGCTAATGCTCGCACAGCTAGGGGCGGACAAGTTACGGTCAATGTACCAAATATCTTTGGTTTTACAAGCCTTAACCGCGACCAAGCCAGGAGTAGTTTAGGACTGACTGATGATCAATTTGCAGCGTTGCAAGTAAGTCCGACTTCTCTAATTCCTACCAGCGACATCGCCGCGATTTCCCAAAGTAGCGGCCCGGCTTTGCAAGGTACTGTAACATTTAGTTCTTCTGGAGTGAATCCGGCTCAAGGTTTAGTGGAACTGCCACAAAATGTGGTCGATTCGGCTGCTTTAATTGCAGCAAATCCCTGCACGCAAGAGGCCGAGAGCGCATTTACCGTCACTGGTAAAGGAGGAGTGCCACCGAGTCCTAATGATGCTCTCAGCACCGCTCCAGCGCCGTTTCCTTGGGTGGAAGAGGCAGGAAGAAATGCAACGAGCAATGTAGAGGATTTAACCGATGTAACCGATCGAGGGAAGAAGAAGGAAGAAGGGGCAATCCCCGATCGGGAAGTTGTTCCGGCGCAAGGTTGGGTGGTGAATGCGAAAGGAGAAGTTACGCTTGTTGGATATAATCCGGGTAATGCTGCTGACTCTCGCAATCCTCGGCAGAATTCTGGTTGTGCGCCGCGTTGAAATTAGGTTTTTTTTTGACCGCCGATGTAGGCGGATTAACGCGGATTAACGCAGATAAAGAATAATATCTATTTGGGTTAATTAGTATGTGTGTCTCCGGTTGTAATTTTATTTTCTAAATATGAAGTTTTCCCGATCGCTCCGGCAAGTAATTCTGTTATTTGTGATTTCCTGTCTGCTATCCGTTGCGATTCCTCCCGGAGTTGCTCAGATTAATCCACCACCAGCGGTGCAGCTTGTCCGACAAGCTCGAACTCTGTACCAAGAGGAACGTTTTTCGGAAGCTGTACCGCTATTGCAGCAAGCGGCGACCCAGTTTGAGGCAAAAGGCGAAAATCTCGATCGCGCCACAGCTTTGAGTAATTTAGCTGCAACCTACGGGCAGTTGGGGCTTTGGGAAGAAGCAGAAAAAGCTGTAAATTCGAGTTTGTCGGCTGTGCGAACACAAGCCAACACTCCCGAACAGCAGCGGATTTTGGCTGAAACTCTCAACATTCAAGGACAGTTGCAACTCGAACGGGGCCAGACTCAAGATGCGATCGAGGTTTGGACGCAAGCTGCTAAAATTTTCGAGCAAATTGATAGAAAAAACCAACTTTTTCAAGTTCAAATTAATCAAAGTCGGGCTTGGGAAATTCTCGGACTTTACCCCAGAGCTTGCAAAATGCTGTTAGCTTCTTTTAAGTTGGAAAACCAAACTTGCGAAGTTTCGGCAGCGGGTTTGGAAACTTTGAAAAATCAGCCTGTTTCTCTCGAACAAGTCCGGGCAATTCATGCTTTAGGGCGGGTATTGCGGGTTTTGGGACAACTGGAACGATCGCAGGATGTGCTTTCGGCGGGACTCGAAGCAGCCCAAAAATTAGGTTCCCGGCCAGAGGAGGCTGCAATTTATCTCAATCTGGGCAATACGGTACGGGCTAAAAGCAATAAACCGGGTTTGACACCAGAACAGCGGGGTGATTGGGAACGCTTTGCCCTAGAGTATTATGCTCGATCGATCCAGGCGATCCCGAATCGATCGCCTCTACAAATTCAAGCAAAGTTAAACCAATTGAGTTTGTTGGTCGATCGCCAAGATTGGTCTGAAGCAGAAGATTTGTGGCGTTCTCTCGAACCTCAAACAGATCAATTTGGCTCGAACCGCGCCGGACTTTACGCTCAAATTAATCTAGCTCAAAGCTTGATCAAATTAGCTCAGTCGCCTGCGAAAACTTTGAGTTTAAGCGAGATTGACACAATGCTTGATCGCTCTGTCGAAGGAGCAAACAGTTTGGGCGATAAACGCATACAAGCTTATATTCTGGCAGCAAAAGGCAAACTATCGGAAATCCAACAGCAGTATCAGAAAGCGGAAAATCTCACAACTGAGGCTTTGAGTTTAGCACCGGCGTTTCAATCTCCCGATATTGCTTACCAATTGTTTTGGCAACTTGGACGGATTCGGAAAGCTCAGGGAAATACAGAAGGGGCGATCGTTCAATATACTCAAGCTGTGAATGTACTGTCTTCTTTGCGGGGCGATTTGGTAACAGTCAATCCCGAAGTGCAATTTTCGTTTCGGGAAAGTGCCGAACCGGTTTATCGGGAATTAGTCGGGATGCTTTTGCAAGAGGAATCTCCCAGTCAAGCTAAATTGAAACTAGCGCGCCAAACGGTGGAATCTTTGCAACTGGCGGAATTGGACAACTTTTTTCGGGATGCTTGCGCTGATGCTAAACCAAAGTCTATCGAGGAAATTGATCCGACAGCGGCGGTGATTTATCCAATTATTTTGAGCGATCGTTTGGAGGTAATTTTGTCCATTCCCGGCAAACCCCTGCGCCGCTACGCTACGAAGAAGTCTCAAGCTGACCTGGAAACTGCCTTCAGACAAGCCAAAAATACCATCAGGCCTGCTTCTTTCCCCCGCGACAGGAGGCTACCCGTTGAACAGGTTTATGACTGGTTAATCCGCCCCGCAGAGGCGGATTTGACCGCTGCTGGGATTAAAACCCTGGTATTTGTGCTCGACGGTTATTTGCGAAATCTGCCGATGGCGGTGCTCCACGACGGTGAAAAGTTTTTGGTAGAAAAATACAGTATTGCTTTGGCGCCGGGATTGCAACTGCTAGCACCGAAACCGCTGAACAAAGTCAAGTTAAAAGTGCTCACCGCTGCTCTCTCCGAAGCGCGTCAAGGCTTCTCGGCTTTGCCGGGGGTGAAGGAGGAAGTTCAGCAAATTGCAGCCGAGATGCCGGCGAGTTCGCTGCTGAATGAAGATTTTGTCAGCGGGCGGTTGCACGATCGAATTAAATCTTTGTCTTACCCGATCGTCCATTTGGCAACTCACGGTCAGTTTAGCTCGAATGCAGCGGATACTTTTATTGTGACTTGGGATCAGAAAGTGAATGTTAAGGAGTTCGATCGACTGCTGCGAGCCCGCACTGGGGAGAGACAACAGCCGATCGAACTTTTGGTTTTGAGTGCTTGCGAAACTGCTTCGGGCGATAACCGCGCGGCTTTGGGTTTGGCGGGGGCCGCAATTCGATCGGGTGCGCGCAGCACCGCCGCCACCCTTTGGCAAGTCAACGACGAATCTACAGCTATCTTTATGACTGAGTTTTACAAGCAACTGGCTTCTGCTAAAACCAGCAAAGCTGAAGCCCTCCGCAACGCTCAATTAACTCTGTTGCAAAACCCAGAGTATCAGAATCCGTATTTCTGGGCACCTTTCGTGCTTGTGGGCAATTGGCAATAATTTAAGATCGGAAATGGGGAATTGGGCATCGGGCATCGGGCATCGGGCATTGGGCATGGGGCATTGGGCATTGGGCATGGGGCATTGGGCATTGGGCATCGGGCACGGGGCATTGGGCTGGCAGACAACAGTCAACAGTCAACAGTCAACAGTCAACAGACAACTGACTCAAATGCAGTTGGTTTTTTGTTAAAGTTTGTAAACTGTTAAGAGTGCTTTTTGCATCTAATATTTTTTCGAGGAGTCCCATGAAGCAACTTTTGATTGCTGAGCGCTTTTGCTTAATTGCCCACGTCTTGTCAATGGCTTTTGGATTGGCAGGGTTGCTGCTGATTTTACCCCGTCCCGAATTGGTGATGAGTTTGCCACCAGCAGGGCAAACGCTATTCCAGTGGGGGATGGCTGGGGGTGGAGTAGTTTATATCATCTTTGGTGCTGCAGCGGTTGCTCTCTATGCCTTGCGGACGTTGGGTTGGGGTGCAACTCTGGCTTTTTTAGTGCCTTCTGTGTTTTTGTCCTTGAGTAGCGAGTTGCTGGGAACGAGTACGGGTTTTCCCTTCGGCCACTACCATTATTTGAGCGGTTTGGGCTACAAAATTGCAGGGCTGGTTCCGTTTACCATTCCCCTCTCGTGGTTTTATCTGGGACTGGTTTCATACATAATTGCTCGCGCTGGAGTAGCTGGTGGTAAAGGTGATCTCAACTGGGTGCGCCAAATAGGGGCGATCGCCCTTGGTGCTTTGCTGCTAACAGCTTGGGATTTTGTACTAGATCCGGCGATGAGTCAAACTTCTGTGCCTTTTTGGGAGTTTGAGGAACTTGGGGCTTTCTTTGGGATGCCTTACCGCAATTTGGCTGGCTGGATGGGTACGGGGGCGCTATTTATGTCTGTAGCAGCTTTCTTGTGGAGAAAAACATCGATTAAATTAGAGCGATCGGAATTGGGTTTGCCCTTAATTGTTTATTTGGTAAACTTTGCTTTCGGAGCAATTATCACTGTAGTTTCCTTGGATTCTCGGTTCTGGTTCCCGACATCGCTAGCGGTGCTTCTGGGTGTAGTTCCGGCGATCGCGTTAAGCTGGATCGCTAAACCCGCAACAGGTGACGTAACCGAAACAATGCCGTCTTTGGATACATCTGTTATCACGGCTGAAATTCCACCTCAGCCCGTGGGCGTTTTGCGTAAGTAAGTTGCTAGTGAGCAACCCCGGCTGATTTAGCAAAAATTTACACTAAATTTTGAGCTAGTTTAAAAACCCGGTTTCTACAAGAAACCGGGTTTTTCAATGGCGATTTTTTCATTCCCAATTCCTGTAATATGTTTGAGGCAAAAATTTTATTAAATTTTTAAATTGACACCAACCGTAATTCCCAATTCTTCAATTGAAAATCTAAAATCTAAAATCTAAAATCTAAAATCCCATGATCGCCCCTCACCTGTTCTCCCAACCGCTGACAAGTATCATCCCTGTCGCACTCTTGCTGCTACAATTGCCCGCCGCAGCCCTTCTGATGTCGCGTCTGATTAAAGGCCCATCGCGCATCCCGCCCCTGGAACCCGATTCGCCGACGCTGGATTTTTTAGGTTCTTGTACGGCGGTAGTACCGACTTTGAACGAAGCCGATCGAATTTCGCCTTGTTTGGAAGGATTAAGCCGCCAAAGTTACGAGCTCCGAGAAGCGATCGTGGTTGACAGCTATTCGGTAGACGGAACCGGAGATTTAGTCAAAGCAGCAGCACAAAAAGACCCCCGGTTTCGCTTGATTAACGACGATCCGCTGCCGGCGGGTTGGGTAGGGCGTCCGTGGGCGCTGAATGCGGGTTTTTTGGCAAGTTCCGAGAAGTGCGAGTGGATTTTGGGGATAGATGCGGATACTGTGCCGCATCCCGGCTTGATTGCGAGTTTGCTGAAGACGGCGACGGCTGGAAATTACGATTTGATTTCGCTGTCGCCGCAGTTTATCCTCAAGTATCCGGGGGAGTTGTGGCTGCAACCTGCTTTGTTAATGACTTTGGTTTATCGGTTCGGGCCAACGGGGACTGGCGGGGATGTGCCGGAACGGGTGATGGCGAACGGTCAGTGTTTCTTGTGTAAGCGCGAGGTTTTGGTGGCATTAGGGGGCTATGAAGTCGCGAGGGGTTCTTTTTGCGATGATGTGACTCTGGCTCGCTATGCGGCTGCTAAGGGCTTTAAGGTGGGCTTTTTGGATGGGGCTAAGGTGTTGAAGGTGCGGATGTATGAGGGGGCGATCGAGACTTGGAATGAATGGGGTCGATCGCTGGATTTGAAAGATGCTGCTTCGGGCGGTCAAATCTGGGGCGATTTGTGGTTGTTGCTAGCGGTTCAAGGTTTGCCGGTGCCGATTGTGTTGTGCTATTTGCTGTTTGGTTCGCTGCCGCCGGTTGGTGCATTTCCGCACTTTTGGCTGTTGGGATTGAATGTATTTTTGGTTGCAGTGCGATCGGCTTTGTGTTTTGCGATCGCACCTTCTTACGATACAACTGGGGCATCGGGAAAATGGCTGTTTTGGCTGTCACCTTTTGCCGATCCGTTGGCGTTTTTGCGTATTCTAATTTCTGCTTTAAATCAGCCTACTCAGTGGCGCGGCCGAAAGTATGAATAATCATGGGAACGTGGGGCAAAAATAAGTCGCTTATTTTGTGGGATGGGCATCCTGCCCGTCCTGATGTCGCCCTAATTTTACTCAAAAATCGCCCCCTCTAAGCTTGTTTTTTTTAAGTCTGTTCTCGCTAAATTTGCACCTCTTAAGTCAGCACCTGTTAAGCAAACATTGCTTAAATCTGCATAACTCAAATCAGCACCTCTGAGATTAGCATCCGATAAATTTGCTCCTGATAAATTCGCCCTCACAAGTTGCGATTTACTCAAATTGCTGCCACTCAAGTTTGCGGATTGCATCTGTGTAGCCATTAAGTTGGCTTTGCTTAAATTAGTGCCACTGAAGTTAGCTAAATTCAATTTAGCATAACTCAAATCAATGTTTTCCAAGCAAACTTCGCTCAATTGCGCGCATCGCAAGTTAGCATTAATAAAAAACCTGTCTCCAATCGCATAACGGCGCATCAATTCGTCAACTTCCAGCCGAATTAAAACCGGTTCGCAAGTATTTTGGTAGCACCACGATGTCTCTAGCAAACTAGCGGCTGCTTCAATTGCTACCTTGTCGGATTTAGGGAGGACCAAACTATTGCACCCATCCCACTCACCGTTAAGCATGAATGCCATCTCAGAAGCTGCTGCACTTGAGTCGCATAGCAAAACGGTTTCTGGCTTGGGTTGCAGCCAGTTCATTAAGGCGATCGAGCTGTTGTTTTTCACTGTAGATTCAGGATTTGTGCGTCTTTCTTAATTATAGGTAAAAAGTTTGAAAACAGTATGCACAAATTCGCTGCGGCTTCAGAGAATGAATTAATTGTGTTTGGTGCAGCCAGACCAGGATACCGCGATACAGAAGTTGCTGGGTGGATTGAATTTATGCAGGGGCATAATATCAAGCAAGTTTGCTGCTTGCTTGCTCAGACCCAACTCATCCGCTACACTGACTTACTGGGAACATATAGGAACATCTTTGGGTGCGATCGAGTTTGCTGGGCACCGATTGCAGACTTTGAATTGGTCGATCGCGATATTTTAATCGATCGCATATTGCCATTTTTGCAATCTGCAAATAGTCAAGGCGAACGGGTGATAGTTCACTGTTCTGGGGGGATCGGACGTACAGGACAGGTTTTGGCTGCTTGGTTGGTCAGCGGGCGGGGATTATCTAACAAACAGGCGATCGCAGCAGTAAAAAAAACTGGCAGAAATCCCTATGAAGCAGCGATCGCAGCTTGTTTGAAAGGTCGAAACCCCTGGCTAGTCGTTGAAGAACTTAATGCTCTCTTAGATGATTGTCGCCTTGCTGGAAGAAATGAAATATAGCACGATAGCAACTATATATATAGCAATCCTAAATCATTTGTGAATTTCTTACTCCCTCCCCTTAGTAAGGGGAGGGTTGGGGTGGGGTAAAAAGTTTACGACACCTGCAAGGATTGCTATATGGGCCAATTGCGTAAGCTCTAAAAGATTTAAAAGACTCGGCGTCCTACGATCGAACTCAGGCATCGAATAAATGGCTGTTTTGGCTGTCACCGTTAGCCTATCCGCTGGCATTTTTGCGAATATTAGAAAACAAATAACGCACTTACAGCAGCGCCAGATCTTTGAAGCAACGGCGCGTTAACTCGATTCTTGCAGAGGCGTCATTATTGTTGCGGATGTCAATGTTTGTAGCAAAAAAGTAAACATCTTTATCCTTTTCTAAATAACCTACATACCAGCCAATTTGAGGCTTTGTTTGTTCTCCAAAATTTGCCCAGCCTGTTTTGGCTCTAATTGTGTAATCGGGAGTTTGTTCAACAATTATGATGTCTTTAACCAGAGACAGCGAGCGCTCAGAAAAGGGTAAGTCATTTTTGTAGAGACGGCGGAGAAATTGAATTTGCTCGTTGGGTGTGATTCGCAGTTGTCCCTCTAACCAGAATTTGTCAATATCGTCTTTGTTACCGATTTTTTGGTTGCCATAACCGACTTTAGCTACCCATTTTTGCATTTGCTCGTGTCCGACTCGGCGGGCGAGAACTTGGTAAAACCAAACGGCGGAAAGTTTCATGGCTTGTCTCATATTCAAGTCTCGATTCCAGGCGGGAATTTGCCTTTGAATTCCATCCCAAGTTAGAACGGCAATCTCATCTGAAATCACCCCTGTTTCTAAGGAAATTAGAGAGTTGAGAATCTTAAATGTAGATGCAGGTAAAAAAGCTGTGGCGTTACGCTGCGGGTTGTGTTGATAAAGCCGATCGCTATTCAAATCGTAAATCGCGATCGAGCCTTCAACCCCTAGTTCTTGAAAGTGCCGTCCAAAATTCATTGTCTGAGCAACATCTCCTCCGTGAGGCGGAGATTCTTGCACTGGAGGTGACACGGTTAAGGCTGATTGCGGTGGCTGAACTAAAACAGAAATAATGCAGCCTAATACAATTAAAACAACAGCGATCGCACGAGATATTCTGTTCATAAACTTCGATAATTTAACCAAATCACAGGCAGTAACATCACAGGCGCGATCGACTTGTAACTGTAGTTTAGACTAAAAAATCAGTGCAGCTAAAAGTAGCAGCCTTTTAGCAGAAGGCAAGCTGTTGCTCAAAA
>NZ_JAUPTE010000090.1:0-25851 GCF_036701705.1 Microcoleus sp. w1-18aA5
TTGCACTTTACTATTGAGCGCGCGATCAAATAACCCAGGCCACGTAACACGCGGGCGATATATTCAGCAAGCCCTAACTATGAATCAAAGCGTTTATCTCAAAAAAAAATAGGCTAGCTATATTTCACAGCGCCTATCTCAATCAAAATTTTAATGGTTCCCCGCAACGCCGTCTTACCTCAGCTTTTGACCTGGTATTTTACCAGGTGGGTACCGTTGGCTCGGACTTAAAGTTTCTGGGTACAAGCCCAGTTTACTGCTGTCCAAACATCTTGATTCCCGAGAGTTAAGAGTTATAGATCAAAAAAACATTATTGGCAGTCACCAACGTCGCAGTAGAACCTTTATTTAATATATACCAACTAACCAGATTTTGGCAAGCTTCGAGCAATTTAACTTGCATACCAGATAGATTCAACGGTTTGAGCCAGATCCTTTGCTGACGATCGCCCCTGAGCCACCAAGTCCGCGTCGAGCACAACTGTAACGTGACCGAGTTTGCGACCGGGACGCGATACTTTCTTACCATACCAATGGACAAAAGCACCACTAATTTGTGCCAGTTGTTTTCTTTTTGCTAAATAATCGGACTCAGCCGACTCGTAACCTAGCAAATTTACCATGACAGCGCCTGCACATTTTAAATCAGAATTCCCTAAAGGCAGTTGACAAACTGCGCGCAAATGCTGTTCAAATTGTGAAGTTTCGCAAGCATCGATCGTAAAATGTCCCGAATTGTGGGTGCGGGGTGCAATTTCATTGACTAACAGCTTATTGTCGGCGGTTAAAAATAATTCAATGCCGAATATGCCGACAGCTTGCAAACTGTTGAGGAGAGTGCGGGCGATCGCACAAGCTTCATTTTTCACATCTAAACTAATATCAGCGGGCGCAATCACCACATGACAAACCTGATTTTGCTGCTGAGTTTCTACGATCGGATAAATCGCAATTTCGCCAGTTGCCGATCGAGCCGCAATCACAGCCAATTCGCGATCAAACGGCACAAACTCTTCCACTAGCAAAGACTGACCTTGGAGTGTAGCACGAATTGACTCAAAACTCCCCCGATCCTTAACAATAAAAGTACCTTGGCCGTCATAACCGTGGCGGCGAACTTTGACCACAAAGGGAAAGTCGATCGATCCAGCACCCGAGTCTCCTGCAATCTGCACGCTGTCAGAAACAGAAATTGCCCGAAAGTCGATCGCCACCGCCTTAAACAATTCCGGGGGCAAATCCGCACTGCAATCCCATTCCCAAAACCTCGGAGTTGGCAAACCCAAACCTTGTAAATAACAGCGCTGAAAGTACTTATCCAACAAAGGAGAAAGCGACGACAAACTCGGCTGAAATAACACACCTTGCTCTTCTAGCGACCGCAAACCATCCAAATCCACAAACTCATTTTCAAAAGTAATAACATCGCAGCCAGCAGCCAATTGAGCCGTAGCCAAAACATCATCAACAGCAGCCAAAACAGCATCAGCAGCAACAGAAACTGCCGGGTCAGTAGCATGGGGAGTTTGTACTACCAATTCAATACCGAGCGCCCTAGCAGCATCCCCCATCATCCAAGCTAGCTGGCCGCCGCCGACAACGCCCACCCGCTTAAATTTTGCAGACGAACTCGCAGCGGTTTGATTTGATTTCATGTGAGTAAAATTCCCAGAGTCAACCTGCCTATCTTATCGCTATTTGTCCCCGCATCAATTATAGTAATTGCAGAGTTAAAAGCCAGAAAAGAGTTTTAATTGCCTGATTAAATCGAGGCAGAACCCAGAAAAATTGGGCGGCTAAAGTCTTTAATTATTGCACCCTCCCAGCCATTGATAAACAGCGGTAGAAGCCCACTCCTCCAGAAAAGTGCCACATCTAGCAATTCCCTAGCGCCAAGCATGGCATAATTGACAGCACTGCAAAAAGCAGATAGACAGATGCCAACACTGAAAATCAGACATTCAGGGAACACAATTTATAGGTGAGGATACTGTGAAAGTTTTAGTTGTGGGAAACGGAGGTCGCGAACACGCGATCGCAAAAAAACTTCTAGAATCTACGCGGATTAAACAAGTATTCTGCGTACCGGGCAACGGCGGCACAGCTACCACCCCAGGCTGTCAAAATCTGTCGCTCAACATCGACGACTTCCAAGGCATCGAACGCTTTGTGATGGTCAACAACATCGGATTAGTCATCGTTGGCCCAGAATTGCCCCTATCGCTAGGCATCGCCGACTATTTCCAACAGCGAAAAATGATGATTTTCGGCCCCACCAAAGCCGGCGCCCAAATTGAATCCAGCAAATCCTGGGCCAAAGAATTGATGCTCGAAGCAGGCATCCCCACACCCAAAGCTGCCGTATTTACAGACGCAGAAGCAGCAAAAGCATACGTTCTGGAACAAGGAACCCCAATAGTCATCAAAGCAGACGGACTCGCATCAGGCAAAGGAGTCACCGTTGCCACCACCGTCAAAATGGCTCACAGCGCCATCAACACCATTTTCCGAGGCGAATTCGGCACCGACAACATCCGAGTCGTCGTCGAAGAATTTTTAACAGGTCAAGAAGTCTCGATTCTCGCCCTCACCGACGGCATCACAGTGGAACCGTTGCTGCCCGCCCAAGACCACAAAGCTATCGGCGAAGGCGACCAGGGAGCCAACACCGGCGGTATGGGAGCCTACGCCCCAGCGCCCATTGTCACCCCGGAACTCATGGAAAGGATTCAAGAAGAAATTCTCGAACCCACGCTGGCAGCACTGCAAAAACGCAAAATCGACTATCGTGGTGTACTCTACGCCGGTTTAATGATTACCCCCGACGGAGAACCCAAAGTCTTAGAATTCAACTGCCGTTTCGGAGATCCCGAAACTCAAGCGGTTTTGTCACTGCTGGAAACTCCTTTAGAAGATTTGGTGCTGGCCTGCTGTCAGCAGCGTCTCGGTGAATATTCTATTCGCTGGAAGTCGGGGGCCTCTGTTTGCGTAGTTTTGGCTTCTGGGGGCTATCCTGGAAGTTATCAAAAAGGCAAAGTTATTACAGGTATCGAGGAAGCTGAAGCCAAGGGAGCAGAAGTGTTTCACGCCGGCACCCAGTTGAAGCAGCAGCAGTTGGTGAGCGACGGTGGCCGGGTTTTGGGCGTCACCGCGACGGGAGAAACTTTGGAACAAGCTATTTCCAAAGCTTATGCAGCAGTTGATTGCATCCAATTTGAAGGCGTCTACTGCCGCCGGGACATCGGCCGCCGAGCTCTGGGCGATAAAAATTAGGAATTGCGACATCGGCCGCCATCCGAAAGCCAAGCAATCTCAATGTAGAAATGTAACAATGAAGTTTGGTATCTATGCGGTGGCGGTAGCGGACAAGTCGCAGCAGAAAATTCGATCGGAGCCAACTGAATTGATCTTGCTATTAATATTGAACTGGTGAACTGGTGAAATGCTGGCCATACTAAACAAAATCGGAGAAATTATTGCCCGCTGGTGGTCGGATTTTACCCTCCAGACCCGTCTGATGGCGGCTGCTACCCTCGTAGTGTCGTTAATTATGAGCGGCCTGACATTCTGGGCGGTGAATACTATCCAGCAAGACGCCCGACTTAACGATACTCGTTACGGCCGAGACCTGGGCCTGCTGTTGGCGGCCAATGTGGCGCCGCTGATTGCCAAAAACGATCGCTCCGAAGTCGCCCGCTTTTCCCGCCAATTTTACAGCAGCACCTCCAGCGTCCGCTATATGCTTTACGCCGACGAAGCCGGGGATATTTTCCTGGGGATACCCTTTTCGGAATCCGAGGTGGAGACTTCCCTGACGCTGCGCCGCCAGATCAAACTTCCCGATAATTTTCTCGCCGATATTGAGGCGAGAAATTTAACTTCTTTGCCTTTGGTACGGCAGCATTTGACACCAGATGGAGAAGTTACCGATGTATTTGTGCCGTTAATTCATGAAGACAAATATTTGGGAGTTTTGGCGATCGGCATTAACCCTAATCCTGCAGCAGTTATCTCTTCAAACCTGACTAGGGATGTCACTTTAGCAGTATTTGTCACTATTTGGGTGATGGTAATTTTGGGAGCTGTATTTAATGCCCTGACAATTACTCAGCCGATCAAACAATTAGTCTTCGGGGTCAAAAACATTGCCAGCGGGAATTTTAAGCAGCGAGTTGACCTCCCTTTGGGTGGAGAATTGGGCGAGTTGATTGGCAGTTTTAACGAGATGGCCCAGAAACTCGAAAGTTATGAAGAACAAAATATTGAAGAGCTGACAGCGGAAAAAGCTAAGTTAGAAACTTTGGTTTCAACGATTGCTGATGGGGCGCTGTTGCTGGACGCAAATTTGCAGGTGATTTTAGTTAATCCGACAGGGATGCGGATTTTTGGATGGGAAGGCAAAAATGCGCTCGGAGTAAATGTTCTGAACATTTTGCCTTCGGAAGTGCAGCAGGACTTGGCGAGACCTTTGCAGGAAATAGCTGCGGGCGATCGCGAAGGCGGCGAATTTCGCATCTCTCTGAGCGAACCAGTTAACCGTACAATTCGGATTGTTTTAACTACTGTCATTCTGCACAAAGCGCCCGGTGCCGAACCGCTGTGCAAAAGCTGCATCCGCCATGAGGAAGATACCTGTAACGAGCCACAACGCCCGGTAGCTGTAGAGTGTACTTTCTACGAGCAAACCTCCAAGTATCAAGGTTCCGGAAATTACCGAGAAAGTCTCAAAGGCATTGCAATGACAGTGCAGGACATTACTCGCGAAGTAGAACTCAATGAGGCTAAAAGCAATTTTATCAGCAATGTTTCTCACGAATTGAGAACACCTTTATTTAATATCAAATCTTTTATCGAGACTCTCCACGAGTACGGAGAAGACCTTCTAGAAAGCGAGCGCAGGGAATTCCTAGAAATTGCCAACCGAGAAACCGATCGACTAACTCGTTTAGTTAACGACGTGTTAGACTTGTCGCGACTGGAATCCTGCCGAGTTTATCACTTGGAAGCTGTTGATCTCCCGCAAGCTGTGGAGCAAACCCTGCGGACTTATCAGTTAAATGCTAAGGATAAAGGCATTGAATTAGAGCAAGAAGTAGACCCGTATTTGCCGCCTGCTTTAGGTCATTACGATTTGTTACTGCAAGTATTTGCAAATTTAGTAGGAAATGCCTTAAAATTTACTCAGTCCGGCGGCAAGGTGGCCATTCGAGCATATTTGCTAGAGCCGGAGACGCCCACCCACAAAGACGGTCAATCCGTCCACCACAACTTGTCACCGGATGCTCAACATTGTCCGGTAGTGCGGATCGAAATTTCTGATACTGGAATAGGGATAGATCCTGAAGACCAACAAGCAATCTTCGATCGCTTTTTCCGGGTAGAAAACCGAGTACACACTTTAGAAGGAACGGGATTAGGTCTTTCTATTGTCAGAAACATTATTGACAAGCACCACACTAAAATTAATTTAGTTAGCGAAGTTAATGTGGGTACGACTTTCTGGTTCGACTTGGCAGTTTATCAGCCGAAAAAAACAGTAGAGATGGAAAATTCTTGGCCAGTGGAAGCAACGGTGGAGAGTGAAACAATTGCGAGTCATATTAAGTGAGCCCACTTAATTAAACGTAAAATGCGATCGGTGTTAAAGCCCCGACTTCTTTAAGAAGTGGGGGAAATGCCTATTCTTTGTAAAGATTCTCCTCATAGGCCTGACCAAACGCTGACATCATCAGTGTGGATTATCATTAGCTGTCCTATCTAAGCTCAATTTTACCGATAAAACTACATACCAACACCAATAAGTACCAACCCCCAATAGTCCCCCCTCTGTCAAATTAGTCATTAGCATAAATGTTAATAAATACAAAGGCAAACCTGACTCTGGAAAACTTCCTTTAACTAGATACTTTATACCTCTAAATATATTATTCAAGAATGACCCAATAAACAACAAGAGTCCGGTCCAACCCAGCTCGCAAAGTATATCAAGAAAACCATTGTGAGAGTGGGGTGGCACAAAACCAGTTTTAGCTACTATAATTCCGTAAGCGGGATTTTCCGAGCCACGCCAAAACTGCCAAAATCCTTTCATTCCATAACCAAATATGGGATGATTTTGATTAATTCGATCAATAATTAAAGGCCAAAAATCGGTTCTACCGGTTAAAGTCATATCTTTTTTCAAACCATCCACAATAATAGCCTCTAAATTATTTAACACCAAAATACTTATACCTATACTACCGACCAAAAATAAGATAAAGCAGAGAAAAGCCCATTTTACAGGTAATCTTTTTAAGAGGGCTAAATAACTCCACAAACTGATTAAGACCACTGTTAAAATCCGACTAGCACCACTACAACCTTTTTGCAATCCTATTAAAGCTATTAAAATGATAAATAATGATAAATATCTATACTTAGGCTCCTTAAAAGCATATAAAATCCATAAAGAAGCTGTATTAGCCATTTGAAACGAAAAAGGGTTTTTATGACCTAAAACTCCTGTCCAGCAACCGTCCGGAGCTGCATTTGTTTTCACAACTGACCATAAAGCTAATAAACCAGTTAGCCATCTCAATAATCCATAAATTTCTGACCAGCTATACACTTTTCCTACATAAATAGAAACCAGTGTTACTCCCCAAATAGCAAAAATAGCCCTAAAAGTCATTTCAGGAGTTTGTGACCACAATCCCGATAAAGTCAGAATCAACAAAAACAAACCTAAAAAAATGTCTCCTGCTATCCATTTAATGCAGATATAAACTGTTTTTTGGGTAGTTTTAGTTAAGCGGGGAAATATCATTAATATCATAGCCCCATAAATGGCAATTTGACCAATCATCGTTGGGGGTGTAGTTTCTAAGTTGTAGAAAACGTTAGGATGGAGTTTGGTAAAGGGCATGGTCATGATACCCGATCCACCTGTTATGGTAAAAAAAAGTATCCCCACAAAAATCTTTTCTAATGTGGCACCCAATTTGGGATGGCGTGCGGCTAAAATATAAATAGTCACAAAAACGATAAGCGTTAAACACAATAGCATCAACGCAAACATCGGCACCCTTAAAATATCTCTCATGGCTTTACCTCTATCATAAATTTGTTACTACCTATGAAATGGCTTACTCTCCCTGCTGTACAACTGCCACTGCTGGCGCTGGTACTCACTTTCTCCTATCCTCAAACCAACCTCGCTCAGTCGCCCGCCCCCGCAACAAGTATTAATACTGACTACTATCTAGGTGGTGGAGACAATATTAGAATTGATATCTACGATCTGCCCCAGCTTAGTGGGGAGTATCAAATTCCCGCTGGGGGAGCTATTCAAATCCCCATTATTGGTAGTATTGCGCTTCAAGGATTAACTTTAGAACAGGCAGCCCAAGTTATCAGTAGAGCTTATGGGCAGGTCGTAAAAAGACCTTTAGTTACAATCAGTTTACAAGCTGCCCGCCCGCTTAATATTTGGTTATCGGGTGAAATAAGTCGTCCCGGCTCCTACTTATTGCCCCTAGCTAATGGAGGCGGAAACAGACCATCAGTTCAGTTTCCCACGCTTCCTCAAGCTTTAGAAAAAGCTGGGGGTATTCGAGCTAGCGCTGATATTCGACGAATAATTGTGCGGCGTCGGCTTACGACTAACAAAGAAATAACTATCACTTATAATCTGTGGGATTATTTACAAAGTGGTCAGACCAGCCAAGATATCACCTTGCGAGATGGAGATCAAATCTTGGTTCCCCCTCAAGAAACAATTAATTTAGCAGAAACAAATCAACTTAGTGAATCTAATTTTTCTATACCAGCAGAGCAACCCCGTACTGTTTCAGTATTCGGAGAGGTGAAGCGTCCCGGTAGATATGTAGCGATTGGTGGTGATACCCAAAATGGTGAAAGAACTAACGGACAGCCGACCATTATTCGTGCTCTACAACTAGCTGGTGGAATCACATCAATCGCCGATATTCGCCAAATCCAACTCCAACGTTATACTAGAGGTGGCAAACAACAAATTAGAACTATTAACCTCTGGCAATATTTGCAAGAACAAGATACCTCTCAAGATACTATACTACAAGAAGGGGATATCATCTTTGTCCCAACAGCGACAGCGATCGATCCGGGAGAGGTTTCTGTTCTAGCTAATGCTAGCTTTGCTCCGGGGACTGTGCAAGTGAGTGTGATCGGAGAAGTCAATACTCCGGGTGGACTCAAATTACCTCCTAATACTACCTTAAATCAAGCAATTATGAGTGCGGGGGGGTTCAGACAAAGTCGCGCTAACTCTAGATATGTGGAACTGATCAGGCTGAATCCTAATGGCACTATATCCCGATCGCAAGTAGCAATTAATTTGAATCAAGGAATCGACGCTCAAAGCAACCCCCTGATTCAAGATAATGACATAATTATAGTGGCACGTTCGAGGACTGCTATCTTGGTGGACAACATTAACACTGTTCTATCACCAGTTAATAATATTATTGGTGGAATTCTAGTTCCCACCCGATTCATAGAGCTACTCAGACTATTAGGAAATTAGGAATTAAATAATAACATTTTTGCTATGGAAAAAAAACTGTTGTCTTCCCTAAAGAATGACCTTAATGGTCAATATTTGTCGGTTCCCTCCGCTAATTACCTAGCTAGTACCCCAGCAGAGGATGACCAAGTTCTTGATATGAATTGGGTACTAGCTGTCGTCAAACGTCGCCTTCTAGTGATGGGCATAGTAGCTGCCAGCATAGCTACTTTAAGCGGTAGTTTCGTGCTTAGGGCTGCCAAAAAATCTATTACTGAGTATGAAGGAAAATTTACAGTTTTAGCAGAACCCATTACGGCTGACTATCGGCTATCAAAGCTCTTGGTCCAAGCTCAAAACAACAGTTTAGGCATCACAGACTTGAACAAAATTAAATCATCAGCGGAAGAAGGCTCTTCGGTGGATTATCAAAGTTTATCGCGGGTTTTAAAAAGCCCAGAAGTGTTACTACCATTAGTTAATAAGTTGCAAACAAGATATCCAAACTTTGACTATAAAAATTTCAATAACCGCTTGATTATCCAACGCGTTACTTTCTTACGAGATGGGAAGCAGGGTGGTACTAAACTCCTAGATATTAGCTACCGCGATCGAGACCCCAAGCGCATCCAATATGTGCTGGATGAAACCGCCAAATATTACCTAGAATATATGGATCAAGAGCGTTTAAAAGTTAGCAAACAAAGTATTGATTTTATCGATCAACAAATGCCGCAACTCCAGCAGAAAGTAGATAAATTGCAACAAGAATTACAAATGTTAAGGGTTCAGTATAACTTTAACCAACCAGAACTACGCAGCCGCAGTCTATCAGATCAGCTAGATATTTTAACTAATCGTCGCCTAGAAGTGCAAGCACAACTGGCAGAAAGTAGGCTTCAATATGAAAGCTACAAAAAAAGATCGTTAACTGGCGATAATCGTTGGATTGTTGATATTAGCCCCAAATCTTATGAAAATTTAATTAGCAAAGTAAATGAAATAGACTCACAATTAGCTTTAAGCTCTACTCAATTTTATGAAAATAGCCTTCCCATTCAATCTTTGCGGGAAAAGCAGCAAAGTTTGCGTGATTTAATGAAAAAAGAAGCTGATGCTGTCCTGTTGCAGATGCAGTCACAAGTAAAACAGTTGGAAGCTCGCGAGCGGTTGATAACTAATAGCCCTGGGGGGGTAACAACCAGCCTGAAACCCAGAGGTGGTGAGGATTGAGGCAATGTGTGCTAAAAAAAGATAGGCAGCATAATTGTTACACGCTTGCCTATCCAAAAAATAATGATACCAACATTTTACCAGACTCATTTAAAAAAACAACTGACGAAAGCTCAGTTTCTTGTAATGACAATTTTGCTATCTGTGATCCAATCAGAAAAACAAGTGAGATTAGAAAGACTGGCACGGGTATTTCCTTATCCAATTACAACAGAAAGTAGGCGTAGAAAAATACAAAGATTTCTGGATTTACCAAACTTAACTATCTCATTAATTTGGTTCCCCTTGATTACTTATTGGTTGACCACTTATTGCCCCATTGGTACTCGTTTATCAATCGCAATTGACCGCAGTCAATGGGGGCGCATTAATCTTTTTATGGTTAGCCTAATCTGGGAAAAAAGAGCAATTCCATTATACTGGTCATTATTGCCAAAATTAGGAAACAGTAACTTGGAGGAGCAAACAGCAAATTTACAGCAAATTTTACCATTGTTTTCAGAATATAAAGTCATCGTTTTAGGGGATCGTGAGTTTTGTTCTGTTGATTTAGGAAATTGGCTTAAATCAAAGGGTGTGTCGTTTTGCTTAAGACTTAAAAAGAATCATTGTATCGAAATAGAACATTTAATTTGGCAACGGTTAGATGAATTAGGGATAGTACCAGGAACCTCTTTGTATGTTCAAGGAAAAAGAGTGAGAAAAAGTCGGCCTGCCACCGGATTTGAGCTTGCTTGTAAATGGAAAAGAAATTATGGGAAATATCAAGTTAAAGAAGCTTGGTTTATTCTCACGGATTTAGGTTCATTGCCAGCAGCAATCAATGCTTATAAGCAGCGGATGGGCATTGAAGAAATGTTTCGAGACTGTAAAAAAGGAGGCTACGATCTTGAAGGAACTAGCCTCGAAGGAAACAGACTTATTAATATGATTCTCCTGATGACGCTTGCCTACAGTTCGGCAATATTTCAAGGCACTGAATTGAGAAAAAAGCAGGTACAAAAATATGTATCTCGTCGCAAAGAACCCAAGAAAAAATATCGTAGACGGAGTACATTTGGTGTTGGCGTAGATGCCGAAAAGTGGGTTCATTATCTCGAACAATATTCTTTCGATGTGGAACAGTTAATGAAGTTAAGTCCTTCTAAACGCCGCTTTTATCAACAAGGTATGCGGGCTGCAACCCTTATACAGTCTATCTCGTAGACCTCTTTGTCACCCCCCCAGCTAATAGCCAAAATTTACTGCAAGCAAAAATCACTCAAATGCCCACAGCTCAACACCGCTATGATGACATACAATTAAAACTCGAACTAGCTAAAGATACTCTCAAACTCTTCCTCGAAAAACAAAAAACTTTACAACTAGATGCTGGTCAAATTGATGGCTCTTGGCAAATTATATCTAAACCAGAGTTAGTCACAAACGAAAATGGTGATCTCAACCCAGTAACAGAAAAACCAACCCGCCGTCACCTAGCAATCGCGATCGTTATTAGCACTTTACTAGGCATTGCTATAGGTTTCCTAGTAGAAGTTTTAAATACTGTTTTCCATACTCCAGAAGAAATTAAATCAGCAACTAAACGCCCTCTGTTGGGAGTTATTCCGATCGCCAAAGCGATGAAAATTAAATCTCGTAGAGGTGAAAGGGTTCCCGCTCAATTCACTAGCGTAAGTTCAAATACTAACAGTGAAAGCTTAAAACGAATAATAGTTTCAAATTCCAAAGATTTTCCTGTGGTAGAGGCATTTCACTACTTATACACAAATATTCAATTATTAAATGCGGAACACCCAATTAGTTCTTTAACCATCACTTCGACTCTTAAGGGTGAGGGTAAGTCCACTGTAGCAGTTTATTTAGCTAAAACTGCTTCTGCTGTTGGTAAACGAGTATTATTAGTGGATGCTAATATGCGTGTGCCTCAACTGCACACATACCTTGGTTTATCAAATATGAAAGGTTTAAGTAATGTTTTAAGTTCTGATTTAAGCTTAAATGAGGCTATTCAGCGATTACCCGACGATGACAATCTTTTTGTCCTCACTGCTGGTACTATTCCCCCCGATCCAATTAAATTACTTTCTTCGAGAAAGATGCACTATTTAATGGAACAATTCTTAGCCTTATTTGATTTAGTAATTTACGATACACCACCTTTAATGGGTTTAGCAGATGGTCATTTACTAGCTTCTCAAACTGATGGTACAGTGCTGATTGTAAAAATAGAAAAAACCGATCGCGGTCTGGTAAGCAAAGCTTTAGATCAACTAAATGTAGCCGATTTTAAAGTATTGGGAGTAGTAGCTAATGGGGTCAAATAACGAACGCTAAAATGAAGTTAGATAGCTAAAGGAAGAAGTAAGACTATTTTGGAGTTTTGATTGGCGAGAGGTATTAACTTAGTAGATAGGGGTTTGGAGTTAGCCTATAATGGGATTGTTTTGGGAAACTGGTAGAAGAAGTCGATCTAAAATGCAAAATAAGTAAATCAACTTAATTAAACGTAAAACGATCGCACTTTTACCACCCCCACTTCTTTAATAAGTCGGGGTGGTAATTATATCAAGACTTAAGAAAGAGTCTTTCTAGCACGTTCCGATCGCTCTTCTGCGGTATCCATAACATCCGCCATTTTATCCACCATTTCCCCTGGATAATTTTCCAGTACCCGAGTAGAAAGTGAAATTCGACCACGACTTTCATCGAGGTCAACCACGATCGCTTTTAGGGGTTGACCGGGAGCAAACACCTTGCCAAGGTTATCAATATATTTTTGGCTAACTTGCTTGATGTGCAGCAAACCGCTAACTCCTTCCAAGTCCACAAACACGCCAAAAGGCTTGATGCTGCTGACTTTTCCTTCCACCAACTGACCAATTTGCAAGTCCTTGAAGGCATTGGATTGAGTCGCCATCCGCTGGGAAAGTACGAGTTTTTCTCGTTCGCGATCGACCTCCAAAAAATTCACGCTCAAAGATTGACCGATCAGCGATTCTAGGTTATCGCGATCGACTAAGTGCGATCGGGGAATAAAACCGCGCATCCCCTGAACATCTACTGTCACGCCGCCCTTATTCGCCCCAGTAACCCGCACCTGAAGAACTTTACCGGTTTCCTGCAAATCAATTAAATCTTCCCAAGCTTGCTGAATTTGTAACTGCCGCAGGGACAAGGTAACTTGGCCATCTGCATCTTGTTCGCGGATAATCAAAAAGTCCCGTTCCTCGTCCAGCGGAACCACTTCCGACAAATCCGTTACTGTTCTCAAAGCAGCCTCTTCGATCGGCAAAAAAGCCGAAGACTTGCCGCCGATATCAACATACGCGCCGTTTGAGTCGTACTCGAACACTTTGCCGCGCACTACTTGTCCCTTCTGGAACTCGTAATTGTGCTGTTCGAGGGCTTTAGCAAAATCATCCATTGAAAAGGATGCTTTTGCGCTTTGAGAACCTGTAGATTTGGAATTCATGTCAGTTTAGTTGTCAGTTGTCAGTAATTTAGTTGGCAGTCGTCAGTAGAAAAAAATTTCCCACTCTCCCCATCTCCCTATCTCCCCATCTCCCACTCTCTAAGCTGGTTGAAGTTGCTGATGAAATAGCTGCTTCACCTGCACCCACGAGTCGGCTGCTGCCGTAGCGTCGTAACTGCCGCGGTGGTCGCAGAAGAAGCCGTGATCGGCATTGTAGCGGAAAATTTGGTGAGAAATACTGTGTTTTTGCAATTCTGCGGCGATTTGGTCAACTTGTTCTAAAGGAATGCTGGGGTCTTGAGTGCCAAAAAAGGCGTATAGAGTACCTTTAATGTCTGCTGTGCGGGCGATCGTGGGGGTTCCGCCGCCGGGGGTTTGGGTGGCGATACCGGCGCCGTAGAACGACGCTGTAGCCTTGATTTCGGGCAAAGTAGCGGCGAGGTAGGCGACGTGTCCTCCAAAGCAGAAACCGATGCAGCCAAAACCTTGTTGTTTGACAGAGGGTAGAGTTTTGAGGTAATCGATGGTGGCTTGGATATCGCCGAGAAGTTCGGAAGCTGTGGTTTTTTCTTTGTATTCTCTGCCGATTTGGATGGCTTCGGGTGTGTAGCCGGTTTCAAAGCCGGGGGCTTGACGCTGGTAAATGGCTGGGGCGATCGCCACATATCCTTCTTTTGCTATTCTTTCAGTAACTTCGCGGATGTGGGAGTTGACACCAAAGATTTCTTGAATCACGATAACTGCGGGAAATTGCCCTGGGGAGGCTGGCTGGGCTAGGTATGCAGCTATTTGCAAATCCCCGTTAGGAACTGTGATGTTTTTGGTGCTAATCTGGGCTTTTGTCATAGGTTGTTTTAAGGTAAATGCCACTGTACTGATTTTAAGTTAATTTGGGGATTCTGTATGCAATTGGCTAATAATATTTTTCGGAACGGCGAATCACAAATACCGCAAATATAGCAGGTAAAAATTCGCTTATTGTTGAAGGTTTAGGTTTCGATTAATAAGTTGGGGCAAATCAGTCCTAGCAATTAATTGGGGATTCAGTTTCTGTAGAATATAAGTTTTGGTCTGTGATTTTCTAAAGCATAGATTTTGATAAGTCTACGACTTGGCAGCTTTTATCTGGCTTTTTCGTGAGATTTTAGAGATCAGTGTCTAACTCGTTAGCTGTTGAATATGAGCTAAATTTTTTTGATATATCGGAGTTGTTTTTTAATCGCTTTGCTTTCTGGTTGGCGGAATCGTTTGAGGAGATTGATTCCGGCTAGGACTCAAGTCTAAGTTACGATGCCACGCCGAAAAAAGTCATCCAACCAGTTGAGGAGATTGATGCAGGCAAGGACTCAAGTCTAAGTTACGATCGCCACGCCGAAAAAAGTCATCTAACCCAAGGAAGACAGTATTTGGTTTTTTCCGCTGTGCGCTTGCTCTCAGGTTAAGATCGAACGTATTGGTGGGGTAGAGTCCGTTGAGCGCACAATATTTTTTGCTTAGTTTGCGTCAATGGGTAGGTGTTAAAATCGGAGTATCAAATTTTTTGGCTCAAACTCATGTGCAGCAAGAGTTTGATGCCCCTAGTGTGAAAAAAAGATAGACGCAAAGTCTGAAAGCTTTACAGGACAAGGTTTTTGAGTGAGTAGGGAAACTTGGGTATTGACAAGCCGAAGGCTGGAATGGTACTTTTCTTTTAGATGGACGCAACTGCACCTTGAAAACCAAATACACCAAGGCTTCTGGAACGGGCAGCCGGAAAAAACCTAAAACCCTATCAGGGATTGAAACAAGCCAGGTGCTCGCATTCTTGACTTGCAAACAGAGCCGGAAAAAACCTAAAACCCTATCAGGGATTGAAACATTTAAAGCTTAAAAACTTAGGGGAGATATACTTTGCCGGAAAAAACCTAAAACCCTATCAGGGATTGAAACTAATGGCGGCACCTGCCTTAGTGGTGTGCGATCCGGGGGCCGGAAAAAACCTAAAACCCTATCAGGGATTGAAACAGAATCTGCACTTTTTGAGGAGATTTTGAAAATATCAGAGCCGGAAAAAACCTAAAACCCTATCAGGGATTGAAACGTTCGCAGTCGGATTGGTGAACTCATACATCTCCGGCCGGAAAAAACCTAAAACCCTATCAGGGATTGAAACTGAATGGCATATAAAGCAACAGGATGCAGTACAGGGGCCGGAAAAAACCTAAAACCCTATCAGGGATTGAAACAGAAAAATTGAGAAGATTCAGTATAGGACTTATGCCGGAAAAAACCTAAAACCCTATCAGGGATTGAAACTTTCGTGAAAAAGTAATTCAATAGTTTGCTGGTAGTAGCCGGAAAAAACCTAAAACCCTATCAGGGATTGAAACGGCGTCGATCGTCCCCACTCCTACCTGAAAAGCAAAAGCCGGAAAAAACCTAAAACCCTATCAGGGATTGAAACTTCCCGAAGCAAATAGAGACACCGCTACTGGGTGCCGGAAAAAACCTAAAACCCTATCAGGGATTGAAACAACCATTTTGTCGCTTCTCTTTCCACGTACTCAGGCCGGAAAAAACCTAAAACCCTATCAGGGATTGAAACTGGCAATCCCAATTTCGGGTTGTTCCCGATCGGGGCCGGAAAAAACCTAAAACCCTATCAGGGATTGAAACTTGAAAATCCTAGTTCTTTCTTCCAATCTTGCTTGCCGCCGGAAAAAACCTAAAACCCTATCAGGGATTGAAACATTTGCTCCACTAGCGGTAATATCGCTGCGAGCGCCGCCGGAAAAAACCTAAAACCCTATCAGGGATTGAAACCTTTCTGACTCGGAAGAATTTCAAAAAGTAATCGCCGGAAAAAACCTAAAACCCTATCAGGGATTGAAACCAGAGTCGTAAGTGTATCTATGACCCATAAGAAGCCGGAAAAAACCTAAAACCCTATCAGGGATTGAAACCAACAAAAGCATGAACAGACGTAAATGCCATCCCTGGCCGGAAAAAACCTAAAACCCTATCAGGGATTGAAACGTTGAAACCGAGCAAACCGCAACCCCGCTGACCTGCGGCCGGAAAAAACCTAAAACCCTATCAGGGATTGAAACTTTAGCAATATCAAAGACTTTGCCGGGAAGCCAAAGCCGGAAAAAACCTAAAACCCTATCAGGGATTGAAACATTGATCGGACTTTATTACCTCCATAACTTTCAAGCCGGAAAAAACCTAAAACCCTATCAGGGATTGAAACTTACAAGTTGTTGGCCCGAAACATTGAAAACTAAAGCCGGAAAAAACCTAAAACCCTATCAGGGATTGAAACACCTGGTAGCTTTGCTACAATTTAATCTTGCTTTGCCGGAAAAAACCTAAAACCCTATCAGGGATTGAAACCTAGGCTGTTGTCAGCACTGATTTCTGACTCGACTAGAGCCGGAAAAAACCTAAAACCCTATCAGGGATTGAAACAAGCTACCAAGCCACGGGACACGCTCAAATAGGGCCGGAAAAAACCTAAAACCCTATCAGGGATTGAAACCCGCCGATCCAACTATACCTCAATCAAAAACTCGCCGGAAAAAACCTAAAACCCTATCAGGGATTGAAACAATTGCTTCGCGGATTTGGCGATGCCGGATGTTGGGGTGCTTGCGCCGGAAAAAACCTAAAACCCTATCAGGGATTGAAACGACCTCGCCATTTAGCAACTTGTCCGGCATAACGCGCCGGAAAAAACCTAAAACCCTATCAGGGATTGAAACGCAAAAGCGATAGAAAAAGGACGCAGTGAATTAAGCCGGAAAAAACCTAAAACCCTATCAGGGATTGAAACAATCGCTCTTTCTTTTTTCTTCTGTCTGTTCGAGCCGGAAAAAACCTAAAACCCTATCAGGGATTGAAACTATCCAAAAATTGACGACTTACCAAGATTCTGGGAAGCCGGAAAAAACCTAAAACCCTATCAGGGATTGAAACTCTTCTTGGGTAAGATTATCAAGACACTGCATTGCCGGAAAAAACCTAAAACCCTATCAGGGATTGAAACCGCTCAATTGCCAGTTGAGCCTCCATTTCTAGCTGAAACAGATAGCCGGAAAAAACCTAAAACCCTATCAGGGATTGAAACTTGCTTATGTTTAAGCTATAATTGTAAATACAAAATATGCCGGAAAAAACCTAAAACCCTATCAGGGATTGAAACTCAAATTTCCACTGTGGCGGCAAAAGCCTTGCAAGCCGGAAAAAACCTAAAACCCTATCAGGGATTGAAACCGCCGGGTGATGTGCAATTGATGCGGGTTGATGATGGCCGGAAAAAACCTAAAACCCTATCAGGGATTGAAACACAAGCTGCTTTTTGTATTCCAGGATTAAAATTTAGCCGGAAAAAACCTAAAACCCTATCAGGGATTGAAACAAGGCTTGGTTGCGTAAAGGCAAAATCTGCATAGGCCGGAAAAAACCTAAAACCCTATCAGGGATTGAAACGTCGCTGCTTGGCAAAATCGTTTTTCCACCTAGGCCGGAAAAAACCTAAAACCCTATCAGGGATTGAAACGCAAACGCGATCGCCAAAATCCGCAAACTCAATGGCCGGAAAAAACCTAAAACCCTATCAGGGATTGAAACGATCGCAGAGGCTGAGAGATTGCAGAGATTTGGAGGCCGGAAGCCGGAAAAAACCTAAAACCCTATCAGGGATTGAAACTTCCCAATATCTCCTGTACGAAAAATAGCATTAGAGCCGGAAAAAACCTAAAACCCTATCAGGGATTGAAACTTGACGGCTATGATAGCTCGATACTGCGACAGCAAGCCGGAAAAAACCTAAAACCCTATCAGGGATTGAAACGACAAAGATTCAATTAAATCATCAGCAACACCAAAGCCGGAAAAAACCTAAAACCCTATCAGGGATTGAAACATATTTCCCCCCCCCCCCGACATCAGAATATATTATGGCCGGAAAAAACCTAAAACCCTATCAGGGATTGAAACGATTGCGATCGCAGCAACAGCACCAACCAGTACCCAGCCGGAAAAAACCTAAAACCCTATCAGGGATTGAAACGCTTCTCATCTCGTACAGCTTCAAGAGCCCACTGCCGGAAAAAACCTAAAACCCTATCAGGGATTGAAACGTGCAGGATTTCGATGAGTGGCTCAAGCCCAAGGCCGGAAAAAACCTAAAACCCTATCAGGGATTGAAACACATACTGATATTGTTGACATTGGCACACACCCCCAGCCGGAAAAAACCTAAAACCCTATCAGGGATTGAAACTCTCGCTGTTGAAGATTGCACATAAAATAATTATTAGCCGGAAAAAACCTAAAACCCTATCAGGGATTGAAACCCATTTGATAACAAAGTCAGCGTTGAAAACCAGCGGACTTTGGCCGGAAAAAACCTAAAACCCTATCAGGGATTGAAACATGCCGCCGAAGCTGCAAAGTCTGCACGGTTACGCCGGAAAAAACCTAAAACCCTATCAGGGATTGAAACGTGCGGCAGCAGCTTGGGTAACTGCATTTTGTTGGGCCGGAAAAAACCTAAAACCCTATCAGGGATTGAAACGTATACAGTTTGCTGGTTTATAAAATTTTATTTTGCCGGAAAAAACCTAAAACCCTATCAGGGATTGAAACGGCATAATAAATTTAATAAAATCATTAACATAAACAAGCCGGAAAAAACCTAAAACCCTATCAGGGATTGAAACCAATCCCAACAAATGACCAACAATCGAAAAACTTAAGCCGGAAAAAACCTAAAACCCTATCAGGGATTGAAACGACTTATAGAAATTACGCGATCGCCAACTGTTAAGCGCCGGAAAAAACCTAAAACCCTATCAGGGATTGAAACTCTCCCCGCCGAAGTTCGCTCTCTTGTTTCTTCCGGCCGGAAAAAACCTAAAACCCTATCAGGGATTGAAACCGCGAGGGCTTGCAAGCTGAAGGGCACATCATCCGATCATGCCGGAAAAAACCTAAAACCCTATCAGGGATTGAAACTACAGGTAAACAGTATCAGTGGATTAACGATCCAAGCCGGAAAAAACCTAAAACCCTATCAGGGATTGAAACATAACCCGCGACAGTGGGAGCTACGGATGCCTTAGCGCCGGAAAAAACCTATTTCCCCATCTAGGGCTTGAAACGCTCAAACTACAAAATTATTGGCTCAAAAATAGACCTCTCCTCTCTCTTTTTATCTCCTCCCATAACCTCAAGCAATCGATCGACTACGCGCCTCCAAGTAAAATTTTCAGCCACAAAAGCCGGGCCCGCAACCCTCGCTTTCGCAGCGATTCCAGGCTGTTCGATCGCCCCTTGCATCAAATCACTCAAATGTTCCCACTCAGGAGCTAAGATAAATAACGTTTCCCCGTCACTTACCACACTCATAAATTTACTTTCAATCCGCAGTGCAAAGTCCGATCGCGTAAAATCATCCGTAGGGCCGCCCTCCGTGCAAATAACCGGCAAACCGCAAGCTGCAGCTTCCAACACCGGCAGATTAAAACCTTCTGCCAAATAGGGAGAAACATAAGCATCTGCTGCTTGGTAAAACTCTGCTATTTGAGCAAAAGATAGCTGGCTACCAGTATAAATTAATCTTGGTAAAACCCTTGCTCTTTCGGCATCGTTGAGCACAACTCGGCAGGCTTCAGCAATCTCGTCTCTGGACGGATAAAGCAGTTCAGAACCTTTTAAAACTAATCTCGCATCGGGATATTTGTCAACTACCGCAGCGAAGGCTTTTAATAAAGGGCGAATACCTTTGCGATCGGTTTGTCCGCCGATGTTTAAAAATATAAAATAGTTTGACCAGCCCAAGCTTTGGCGCAGTGATTGACGCCGATCGCCCGCAGCAGGATAATAAATCTTAGGATCGACTCCCAAAGGTACAACGGCAATGCGATCGGCCTCAACTCCGCTGCGAATTAAGCCAGCTTTTGACCAAGCTGAAGGTGTAATAATTTTCGTTTCTGAATTAACCGGGGTTTGGGCGATCGACTTAACACCCATTGCCTGTAATACTGAACTGGTAATAATCCCCCATTCTGTCGCTGCAAATACCCAAGTTTGAGCGCTGCTGGATGCCGAGAAGTCCCACGGGCAGTACATTCGCACGGTAACATCGGCTGACTGATTTACCGCAGGGCTCTTAATGCTGCGAAGTAATGTTTCATTTGGGCGATCGAACAAACTAATTTTCGTTTCCCAAGCTGCGTCAATGTAGGGCATATCGCGGTGGAAAAGCTCAATTTGTCCTCGCTGGCTATCGAGCATTTCCAGCAGTTGAAATTGATTGGCTACGCAATAGGAATGATAAATAAAACGCCAGCCTTCAACAATAATCTGCAATTCAAAACTCCCACTTTTGGAATTGAAAATTCACCTAATAATCAGAAACTGGTAATTAGTAATTAGCCAGCAAAAATTACCAATTACCAATTACCAGAAAGAATAGGTTTACAGCCAGAACCCCGATCAGGAGAAATTAAAAGAAGACTGTTCATTACTCCAATCCTCTTCGTTCCAGGTAGATGTCGGTATCCCAGGTCAACTGTCAACAGTCAACTGTCAACAGTCAACTGTCAACAGTCAACTGAACAATTCCTTACTTAATCACTTGCCAATCCATAATTCGCCACTGTCCCTCTTGACGGATCAAGTCGTAGCGCACGCGCAGGTTTTCGTTGCGGGAAGAAACGAGCTGATCGCGATCGAACACTTCGGCTTTTTCCGCGACTTGGGCTTCTACTTGAGCGCGATCGGGATTAGTCGGATTCGTCTTAACTCCATTAACTTGCAGCTTGTGTACGTAACGCTGGTGCGCGTTGTTTCGCTGTTGAGCTTCTGCCATCAATTGCCAGCGAGACAAAGCCGGTTCTGTCAGAACTTGCTTTAATTCTTCGACAGCGTGATTCGGACCCAAAGCCGCTGCTTTCGCCGACAGCCAGCTTTGAACTATTTGTCCGGCTGATTCCTCAGTGATTTCTCCCGACACTGCGCCTGCAGCGCTCGGCTCTGGGGCCGCGGCCAAGGCAGGGATTTCTAGGGGCGGTTCTTCCAGGCGGACAAGGGCTTGCTCTCCTCGGAGGGGGCCCGATAGGGCTTGCATGGCGCTAGCCAACAGACTGAGTATTAACCACAGGAGTAACAGGCTCAGGACACCTGCGACTAGAAACAAAGCCAGCTTGTTTGGAGGCATGGACTTAACTTGGGCGGTAAGTTCTGCTGCCTTGGTGCGCGCCCGATCGACAAAATCGCCCTTTAGCCCATTGCCGCTTGCTCCGCTGCGCCCTGAATGTTGGCGTCTGCGATGTTTGGAAGTCGATTCAGCAGGGTGTGGCACTGTAGCTATCGGGAGAGAGACAGGGGCAACAGCGCTCGGCGCGGCTACCGTTGCCGGGGATTTCGCGCCCGAAGCTGCGGTGGAAGCCTCGCCCGGTACGGGGGTCAATGTGACCATACTGGCTCCCTGCTTGGCTGTGGGTGGCTGTGCAGGTATGGCAGCGGGCGATCGGCCTGCTGTCGGTTGCAGTCGCCCTGGGAGCTTGCCGGAGCGGGGCTGCACCACGACCCATTCGTTGGCGGTTTCTGCGTCCTGTGGCAAAGCTTCTAGGTAAGCTTGTACTTTCGGGTCAGCAAAGTAGTCTTTCAAGGACACTGACTCGTTGGCCAAGTCGCGGAAGTGGGGAAACACTTCTTCTTGTAGCCAATGTTCTGCGTACAAGCACAGTCCGGGCAACAAGTCGGGTGAATCTTGGGAATGTTCGCGAATGAAGGCCAGGGGTTCTTTTTCCGAACTGAGTTCGAGGGCTCTGCTGGCTTCTTCTGTCTGGCCCAGCAGCAGGGAACAGACGGCTTTTTCTAGGTGAACGTCTTGGCGGCGACCGAGCTGCATCAGCATCAGCTTGGCGCGACGGATCATCGATGGCTGTCTGGCGGCAAATCCTTGGGCTAACAGGGTGTAGACCGATAGGTAAGTGGCGACTGCGGAGGGGCGGCCGGCTTCGGCTTCAAATAGCGCCTGCTGCTCGCTGCTGGTTAGGTGTTTACGCATTTGCTGCACGAACCGGAGGAAGTCTTCTATTCCTAAACCCGATCGATCATCTCCCGAACCGTCGATACCGCCTCGTTCTTGAAGCATTTCTCGCAGGATTTCCAGTCCCCGGCGACGCTCGGCGACTTTTTCTTCGGGAAGTGATAATAGCTCTAAAATGTTGTACGGACGGAGTTTGTATATGTCGGCTTGCATTTCACCCCTCACGCTTGCAAATAGGCTTTCGCGCAGCAGCAATTCTTGACCTGCTTCTAATGATTTTGCGGCATTTTCGTACTGACCTTGCTGCCACTGTTCGCGGCCGAGTTCTAGACAGGCAAGGCTGACAGTTAAAACTATATCTGGCCTCACGAGCTGGGGGTCGCCGAAACGACCTTCTGCGATCGCGATGCTGCCATTGTTAAGATACGGGCGACCCAGCTTCTGTACGAGTTCGTATTCCCCCAGTTCTTGCAGTATGAGCAGGGCTCCTACGAATTGGTTGTCATCGATTTCAATACTTGGAGTGTGGGGGTCGGGAGCAGCCTCTAAAGTCTTGGACTCTGGCGGAGCGGTTTCTCCTGTGTCTTGCAGGAAGGTGGCCGTGCCTGCTGAGGTTTTTGACCTCTGGTGCTTGGCTTCCTGTGCGGCTTCCGACTCTCGATCGTAAGTTTTGGCTAAAAAACTGGCATCGTAAGCTTTGCGCCCCTCTGAGTCTGACAGAACGGCGCAGGCTTCATCGAGCAGTTGTTTACGGGCGACGATCGCAACTTCGGAATACTCCCGGCGCGGAAGCTGTAAAGTTCGATCGCGGTGAGCCTGCTGCAACTGTTCGGCAGTAGCTTGAATCGGTAGACCCAAAATCCGGTAGTAATCTAGTGGAATTAACATAAGTTAAAGAACTGTCCACTTCCCCAAAGCGCTAGCAACTGAATTAGCCTATCTTAAGTGACATACTCCCGCAAACCAAATCAAAAATTCTGGTGTTGGAGTCCAACCGCCCCATTCGCGCTATGTTGGACTTGCCGTAGATATACTCTGATTTTTTTCGCTCTAAGGCGTTTTACAGTGAGGAAAATACCTTGCCCCACTGCCCGTCAGCTAAAGGAGTGGTTTGACTCTTGAGCATTTTCGGGTTTGAGAGTAATGGAATTATATCATTCGTTTGCATGGGGTTTAGATGGGAGTTTGTTCTCCGAGTCCCCGCAATCCGCCCCGCCTGCCAAACACATTTTAACAATTGGTGAACTGTTGCACAGAAAACGTTTGATCGTTTTCTGCTGCGGTTGTGTCCCATCTGGGTTTAAATTTAGATGTCTAGGAAGCCGATCGTCGGGTATTAATTATTTATGGTTCAGGAACGGACTTTACCAGTTTTTGACGCGCAAAGCGTAAACATTTCTCGGGATGAGGGCTTGATGCTCTACGAGGATATGGTCTTGGGGCGCTACTTTGAGGACAAGTGTGCTGAGATGTACTACCGGGGCAAAATGTTTGGTTTTGTCCACTTGTACAACGGTCAGGAAGCTGTGTCTACTGGCGTGATTCGATCGATGCGCCGGGATGACACTGATTACGTCAGCAGCACCTACCGCGATCACGTTCACGCTTTGAGCGCGGGCGTCCCGGCGCGGGAGGTAATGGCTGAGTTGTTCGGAAAGGAAACTGGTTGCTCGAAGGGCCGCGGCGGTTCGATGCACATGTTTTCGGCCGAACACCGACTGTTGGGAGGTTATGCTTTTGTGGCTGAGGGGATTCCTGTAGCTACGGGGGCGGCTTTTCAATCGAAGTACCGGCGCGAAGCTTTGGGGGATGAGAGTTCCGATGGCGTGACTGCTTGTTTTTTTGGCGATGGTGCTGCAAATAACGGGCAGTTTTTTGAATGTTTGAATATGGCGGCTTTGTGGAAGTTGCCGATTATTTATGTTGTGGAAAACAACAAATGGGCGATCGGGATGGCCCACGAGCGAGCTACTTCTGACCCGCTGATTTACAAGAAGGCTCATGCTTTTGGCATGGCTGGTTTTGAGGTTGACGGGATGGATGTTTTGGCGGTGCGGGAAGTGGCGAAAGAAGCTGTAGCGCGGGCGCGAGCCGGCGAGGGGCCGACTTTGATTGAGGCTTTGACTTATCGCTTTCGCGGCCATTCTTTGGCCGATCCTGATGAGTTGCGTTCTAAGGAAGAGAAGGAATATTGGTTCCCCCGCGATCCGATTAAGAAGTTGGCTGCTGATTTGATCGATCGAACTTTGGCAACTGCTGAAGAATTGAAAGAGATCGATAATAAAATTCAAGCAGTAATTGATGATGCAGTCGATTTTGCTGAGAAAAGCGCTGAGCCAGATCCTAGCGAATTGTATCGGTTTATCTATGCAGAAGATGAGTAAGCTTTTGTGCATTTAACTTGTATGTTTAGGGCAGCTAGGATGCCCAACCCCTACTCCCCACAAGAGTGATATATCCCCGTAGGGACAGGGCGAAAGCCTTTGTCCCTACTGCACTTCCTAAACCTGGAATACGCTGTAAGACTTACGTACAAACTCTACTTGTAGGGTTGGCACTGCGAACCTTACTACCATAAATTGTGGCTAGAATCAAAGGTAGACTTTATAGACGAAAAGAGGCGATATGATAAATCTCGATCGCGATCTAGCTCAAACCAGCAAAAATATGGGTGCAGTTCGAGTCAAAGTCAAGCTAACCAATGCCATTGATGAAGAGTTAGTCAAGAGAGGATTGCTCAATCCAAGTCTTTTGCGCGTGTATGAAGCAGAAGCACTCATAGATAGTGGTGCAGTACGCACAGCTATTCCTGTAGAAGTCTGCGAACACCTGGGTTTAAGAATTAGGAGTCAGGAAATAGCAAAATATGCTGATGGCAGACAAGAAACAGTGGGATTGACTGGGCCTATTATCATTGAACTGGAAGGGCGCGAGACAATTGAGGCGGCAATGGTTTTAGGCGATATGGTGCTAATCGGTCAAACTGTGTTAGAAACTTTAGATTTGCTAGTAGATTGCAAAAATCAGCGTCTAGTTCCCAATCCCGAAAACCCCGAAAGGCCTGTATTGAGAGTTTAATACTAAATAAAGTAGTTGCCTTTGGGATAGAATCAAGCTGAAGATCGAGAGGTTCAGAAAATTCCCTAAGCTAGTCAGAACCAAGCTAATCTGCTATTCCTTGATTGAGAGAAAGATAAACGCCAGAGAAGTCCGCGCGAAAAAAATAAACACAGTAAAACCCCGACTGGACATTCTCAGTTACAAGCTTGTTAAATATTGCTACCCAACCAAGGAACTTTAGCCCAAGAACCATTACCGGGTGAAGCTTTTACGCTATAGATTTCTGGTAATTCCCAGGAAGCACTTATTGATTTCGGCACTACATTTCTGACATAAGTAGCAAATGAATGTCCTTTGATGTTGTCGTGTCGTTACTGACCAATGGAGATTCAAACATGATTTTTTTAAGGGACTCTCTAAGCGCCATAGCCACTAATTAGGGCTTGCTGAATATATCGCCCGCGTGTTACGTGGCCTGGGTTATTTGATCGCGCGCTCAATAGTAAAGTGCAA